>JBEEHZ010000059.1:0-4178 GCA_041167705.1 Verrucomicrobiota bacterium
GCCGCAACCGCGGCCGCAAGTTGCGATCGCGCGAGACGGAAGGCGCTGAAATAAACCACGCCAATCGTGAGGGCGTCGCATACGACCGAGAGCAAATTTACGCGAAACGGAAGCGCACCGAACGGGACCAGACTAAAAAGATGACCGAGCATCGTGAAAAGCGGATAGCCCGGGGCGTGGGCAACGCCCAGTGTCGCCGCTGCCAAGATCAATTCGGGTGAATCGCCGACGACGATGTCGCGCGCGGCCGTCAGGAAATATAAAATTCCAGCGACAGTGGCCACCACGACTGCGCCGATCCATGGTTTGAAATCGCTTTCTCCTAAGATCGACATCGGATTAACCACTAATGAACATTCATGGCTAGGAAACGTTTGCCGACCCTCACCTGCCGCTTCGCGACTTCCTCTCCCTGGCCAGGGAGAGGATGGAGGTGAGGGTTGGTCGCTGATCGGATAAAAATCGTCTGGGAGTTCGTGTACATTCGTGTCGATTCGTGGTTAAATGCATCTCGTTCACAATTGAATGACTTGAGCGGAATGAATATCGCCGCTGGCGCGGATTTCCTGGAGTAACTGCTCGCCCGGCGCGTTGTCCAAATTCAAAATCGTCAGCGCGGTGCCGCCGGCCTGATTTCGACTCAACGACATGGTGGCAATGTTGACGTCATGCGCGCCGAGCAATGTGCCAATGCGGCCGACCATTCCCGGCCGGTCGGTGTTTTCGAGAACAAGAATGACGCCGTGCGGGCGCGCTTCGACCGGGCGACTGTTGACGCTGACGATGCGCGGCGTCGCGCCGAAAAATGCGCCGCCGACCGACACAGTTTTTCCTTCCGCCTCGGCAGACAACTCAACTAAGTCCGTGTAATCGCCGGCTGCGCTCAATCGTGTCTCGGTCACTTTTAATCCGAGACTTTCGGCGAACGCGGGCGCGTTGACTTCGTTTATGTCAGCACCGCCAGCGCTTTGCAAAAAACCTTTCAGGATTGCGCGCGTGATCGGCGAGGTTTCGAGCTCGTTGACTTTGCCGCTGTAATTAATTTTCAATTCGTCCACGCGTCTCGGTGCAACCTGGGAGAGAAACCTCCCGAGCTTCTCTCCGAATCGAAGATGCGGTCCGATCACCGACAACGTTTTCGCATCGAGGTTCGGCATATTGACCGCGTTTCGAATTGTTCCTTCGAGAAGCGCCGCCCGGATCGATTGGGCAATTTCAATTCCAACGCTTTCCTGCGCTTCAGCGGTCGAGGCGCCGAGGTGCGGCGTCAAAATCAAATTCGGCGCGGCCCGAAGCGGCGAATCATCCGGTAACGGTTCAATTTCGAAAACGTCCAGCGCGGCGGCGGCGACATGTCGATCTTGCAACGCGCTTGCGAGCGCCGTTTCGTCGATCAAACCGCCGCGCGCGCAATTGATGATGCGGACGCCACGTTTTGTTTTTGAAATGCGCGCCGCATTCAACACATGGCGTGTTTCGTCTGTGAGCGGCGTGTGCAGCGAAATGAAATCCGCATTTGCGAGCAGATCGTTGAGCTCTTCGGTCAGCTCCACTTGCAAACTGCGCGCTCGCGCGGCCGAGAGATACGGATCGTAGGCGACCACGCGCATGCCGAACGCGATGGCGCGCCGGCTCAGCTCACTTCCAACTCGGCCCATGCCGATAACGCCGAGCGTTTTGTTGTAAAGCTCGACGCCCTCGAAATCTTTCCGGCTCCATTTTTTGTCGCGCAAATTCGCGTCGGCCTGCGGAATTTTTCGCGCAGCGCAGAGCAAAAGCGAAAACGCGTGTTCGGCCGTTGAAACGGTGTTGCCGCCGGGCGCGTTGAGCACGACTACGCCGCGCCGCGTGGCCGTTTCAACATCGACATTGTCCACCCCGACGCCGGCGCGCCCGACCACGCGCAATTTTTTCCCCGCGTTCAGCGCTTCTCCGGTCACTTTTGTTTCGCTCCGAACAATCAGCGCCGCGAATTCAGGAATAATTTCGATCAGCTTCGCCGGGCTGAGTTTGGTTTGGACCGAAACGTCGAGCATCCCGTCGCGGGAAAGCTCATCGATTCCACGCTGAGAAATTGCGTCGGCAATCAGAACTTTGGGCGGAGTCATTGTTAACGTGGGCAAAGTTCAATTAATGGTGGGGCGAGACTCTGTCGAGCCGACTAATTTAATGGCTCCGCTGAGCGTCGCCTACCCAATCGATTGCAGGTGCGCGACGACTTCGATTTCCGCCGTTTGCGGAAACATGTCGAGCGGCGTGACCGATTCGATTTTGAATCGGTGCTGCAAATCCGTGAGGTCGCGCGCCAGCGTGGCCGGATTGCAGGAAACATACATCAACGTCGCGGGCGCAAGATCGACAATCGTCTTCCGAAGCGGCGCGCTGAGTCCGACCGCTGGCGGATCGACAATCAGTGTAGTGGCGGGCGGGTCGCCCGCTCTTGCATAAACTTTTGCGGCCGGCACGGCCGCCTCTACATCACTTGCTTGTTCTAAAACGCGTCTCAGCTCAGCATCAACATCGCCGGCAACATAGGTTTCTTTCGGACTCGCGCTTTCTTTTGCCGCCGCGATTGCGAACCGATCCCAATCGATGCCGACGACGCGTTCAAATTTGTCGACCAGCGCTTTGGCAAAAAATCCGGCGCCGCAAAAGGCATCGATGAGCAAGGCTTGAATGGCCGGCATCCGTTGAACAATCAAATCGCGCAGTGCGTTCGCCACGCCATCGTTCGTTTGTGAGAAAACACGCGGGCCCGATCGGGCGCGCAAGGTGTAGTGACCGTCGCGAACATCGCGCGAGCGCAGATCTTTCAATTCACAATTCACTTCGTCCATGGCGATTGGGCAGTGCTCGATATCGATCAAACGATGCGAGTCGCGGCGAAAATATCCAATGACGCCGTTCTCGGCATGAACGGTGACCCGATTGCGATAACCATAGGTAAGAGGCGAGGGGACCATTGCCCGCATCGGAACGTTTTTGAGTTTTCCGATTCGTTGAAGAACGTCGCGGACCTGGCGCGATTTTATCTCGACCTGATGCGCGTAATCGATGTGTTGATACGCGCAACCACCGCAGCGGCCGAAGTACGGACAAGGCGGCTCGACCCGATCCGGCGACTTTTCGCGAAGATCGACAATCTCGGCCTCGGCGAATTGCTTTTTCTCGCGGATGATTTTTGCCGAGACCAATTCGCCTTCAATCGTGAACGGAATGAAAACGGCCTTGCCGTTCTCGCGGGCGACTCCCTTTCCGCCGAACGCGATGTCCTCGATTTTTAGATCGACAGTGCGCAAGCCCGAACTGTAGCCGTCGTCCTCAGGGCGACGCAATCCGCGAGAACTTGCGCCTGCGCTTCGCAGAGCGAAGCGGCTACACTGCCACCGCCGCCATCACGCGATCGATCGCGGCTTCGAGGCTTTCCATCTTCACCGGTTTGACCAGATGCTCGGCAAATCCGGCTTCGATACTTTTCTCGATGTCGCCATTCATCCCGAATCCGCTGATGGCGATTCCCGGTATTCGTGAAATGGCGTGGAGGTAAGTCATAAGCTCAGTGCCGGTCCCGTCGGGCAACGCGATGTCGCTGATGAGCAAATCGAATGGGTTGCGAGCTGCCGCTTCCATCGCGGAACGAACATTGTGCGCGGCCGCGACGAGATGGCCGCGCCGAACGAGCAGACGCTCGAGCGCAGTGCAAGTATCTTGGTGATCGTCGACCAGCAAAATTCGCAGCGGACGACTCTCCGGCACCGGAGTAGTCAATTTCACGATGCGCGGTGGTGGCGGCACAGTTTTCATCGTCAAAATGAAAGTGGACCCGCGGTTTTGGCCTTCGCTGCGCGCGATGAGCGTGCCGCCGTGCGCTTGGGCAAGGGATTTGGAAATTGCCAAACCGAGACCGAGTCCGCCATACCGCCGTTGAAACGCGTGCTCGCCTTGCTCGAACGGATCGAAAATGCGATTCATGATTTCGGGTTCGATCCCGATCCCGGTGTCGTGCACTGCGACGGCAAGAAGCAGCGGCTCCGGATTAGACGACGAAATTGTGACCTCGCCGTTATCGGCCGTGAACTTGATCGCATTCTTGAGCAGGTTCCAAACAATTTGCTGGAACTTGGCGGCGTCTCCGGAAACGTAATGCGCGCCACCGCGCAGGTTAAGGTGCAACGTCA
>JBEEHZ010000060.1:0-4821 GCA_041167705.1 Verrucomicrobiota bacterium
ATGTTGGTCCTGCCGATTAGAATGCATCGCTATTGTGCCGCCCGGGTAGTCGATGTTCGCGTCATCGTTTTAAGAAGCAGTTGCGCAAGCAGATTCACCAGAATCGTCACGCCAAAAAGGACGAGGCCGATCTCAAAGAGCGCCTGCAGATAAACATCTGTAGTCGCTTCGGTAAATTCGTTCGCAATCACACTTGCAAGGGTATAGCCCGGTTTAAAAAGCGAGGCCGCGATCTGGGGCGTGTTGCCTATGACCATCGTCACCGCCATGGTCTCGCCCAGCGCACGGCCCAGGCCGAGAATGACCGCACCAAAAAGGCCCTTCTTCGCATAACTCAGAACGGCAATACGCGTTACTTCCCAGCGGGTTGCGCCCAAAGCGTAAGCGGCTTCCCGCTGAAGATTTGGAACACTTCGCAAAATCTCACGCGAGACCGAGGTGATGATTGGGAGAATCATGATCGCAATAATGATTCCACCCGCTAGCATGCTGGTTCCGTAAATCGGCCCGGTGAAAAACGGCGTCCATCCAAAGAATCGCTTAAGAAGTGGAAAGGGATAATTCCGCAGCCACGGAATCATGACGAAGATTCCCCACAAACCGAGAATCACGCTTGGAATGGCGGCGAGCATTTCAATCAGGGAAATGAGGGGCTGTCGGAGCCAGCGCGGCGCCAGCTCGGTGAGATAGACCGCCGTCCCAACGCTGAGCGGCATCGCAATCAGCAGAGCGATCAGAGATGAAACGAGCGTGCCGTAAATAAACGGCAGCGCACCGAATTGTTCCGCAACCGGATCCCACGTCGATGTCGTTAGAAATCGGAAACCGAATTTTTGAATGGCAGACGAGGATCCCCGCGCCAATTGCCATCCGATCAAGAAAACGAGAAGAATGACGACAAGCGCCATTCCCAGTGTCAGCCACTCGAACGCTTTGTCGCCAAATCGCGACGGCGGCGCCATTCGGGCGGGCACCGATTGGTCCTCCAGTGGAATGGATGCGGCGACAGCCATAAAACCGTTCAGTGCGTCGGATGCGAGGGAATTACCGAGGCCCTTCTAAAATTTGATCTCGTTGATCCGTTTCAGCACTCGCGTCTGAAGCGCCTCTGGCAGTGGTGCGTAATCCAAATCCTTTGCCATTTTTTCGCCGTCTTTTTGCGCCCATTTCAGAAATTCGACCAGCTTCTTGCCTTTTGTTGCGTCTTTTTGCTGCGCGTAAACGAGCAACCATGTCGCACCACAAATCGGATAAGCGTTGTCGCCCGGCGCATTGGTCATCGAAAATCGGAAATCTTCCGGAATCTGCGCGGTCGCCATTGCCGCGGTGATGGAGTCCAGCGACGGCTTCACAAATTTGCCGCTAGCATTTTTCACATCCGCATACGGCATTTTATTTTGAATCGCGTAGATCAACTCCACATAGCCGAGCGCTCCCGGCGTCTGTTTGATTTGGCCCGCGACGCCTTCGTTGCCTTTGCCGCCGATTCCAATCGGCCAGTTCACCGACGTATTGGTGCCTACTTTCGTCTTCCATTCAGAACTGATTTTACTCAGGTAATCAGTCCAGATGTAAGTGGTTCCGCTGCCGTCGGAACGGTGCACTACCACAATTTCCTGGTCGGGCAGCGTAACTCCCGGATTGAGAGCCGTGATCTTTCCATCGTTCCACTTCTTGATCCCGCCGAGGAAAATTCCCGCGATGGTATCTGCGTCGAGCTTAAGAGCCGGATTGCCCGGCAAATTGTAAGCAACCACATCCGCCCCGGCGACAGTCGGAATATGAAGAATCTTGGCCGGCGCCTTCGACAAATTGTCGTCGCTCATCGGTCCATCTGAAGCTCCAAAGTCGACCGTCTGCGCGAGAATTTGCTTCTGCCCGCCACCCGAACCAATTGATTGATAATTGAACCTCACCGATGGATCGACTTGGGCGTAAGCGTCGAACCATTTGGAATAAATCGGATACGGAAATGTCGCACCCGCGCCATTGATCATCATTTGCGCGGATGCAGTTGCGCTCAGCCCGAACGCGAGTGTCATCCCAAGAAGTTTTACGCAGAGGCAGCGGGTTTTTGTCATGCGACAAAACTGCCGCACTCGGCTTCCACCGGTCAAAAGCTTTACTGTTACGTTTGTGTGACAATCGGCAAAATCATCCGAACGGTCGTTCCACGTCCGATTTCGCTATCCGCTTCGACCCGGCCCCCGTGGAGTTGGGCGATGTGTTTCACTATCGACAACCCAAGTCCAGTGCCTCCGAGTTCGCGGCTGCGTGCTTTGTCCGCGCGATAAAATCTTTCGAAAATCCGCGGCAAATCTTCCTCGGTGATGCCAATGCCGTCGTCGCTGACGCTGAGCACAATCTCCTCCCCGCACCGCGCGGCTTGGAGACGAATTTCGCCTTTGTCGCTTGAATATTTAACCGCGTTATCGAGCAGATTATCGAAAACCTCACGCAGCCGCGTTTCATCCGCGCGAATAATTGAAAACTCGGCCGGACTGACTACAACTGCGTCCAGATTTTTTACAGAGAAATTCTTTTTCCAATCACGGACCAGACCGGCAAAGAATTGAGTTAGATCGACCTCATTCAATTGCAGACTCGAACTTCCCGATTCCAACTGGGCGAGCGTCAACAGATCGTTGGCCAGCAAACCGAGACGTTGCGAGTGCTGTTCCATTATCTGGAGAATGCGAGCGGATTCGGCCCGCGACATTTTTGGATCGTCCAGCATCGTCTCGATGTAGCCACGCAAGATCGACAGCGGCGTGCGCAGTTCGTGCGAAACGTTGGCGACAAAATCCCGCCGAATCTCATCTACCCGTTTCAGCTCACTGATATCGTGAAATAAGATGACCGCGCCGGTAATTTCGCCGTTATCGTTTCCCATCGGGACTGACGTCATCTGAAATTCGCGGCTTCCAATTACGAGCTCGCCCTGACTCGGCCCTCGCTCTCGAAAGGTTTCACCAATGATTTGCTCCACCGCCGGATCACGGACGCTTTCCAAAAGCGGCACGCCTAAGGAGTCTTCCCCAATTCCAAACAATTCGTGAAATGCGCGGTTCACTAACGCAATTCGCCGCCCGCGATCGACCACGAGCAAGCCATCTTGCATCGCGGAAAAAATCGCTTTCTGTCCCGCCGAGCGTTCGCCGATTTGCCGGTCCAACTCTCGTTGCCGAGTCAGGATATCTTCTAGGGCAATGGCAACCCGCTGCGCTTCATTACCACCTTCCACTAAAAATGTGCGCGGCTGCTCGCCACGGCCGACTTTCGTCACCAGCCCCTCGATATGTCGCCAAGGCAAAATCCATTTCCGCCACACGCCATAGACGATTGCAATTGTCGATCCAACAATCGGGCTGAGCAGAATCCAGAACATTCCAATTATTTCTCGCGCACCCGGTAACCAAAACCGCGCACGGTTTCGACAATGTCTCCGGCTTTGCCGAGCTTTTCGCGCAAGCGACGAACGTGAGTATCGACGGTGCGAGTATCGATTACGCTTTCGTAACCCCAGACTTCGTTGAGCAAACGGTCGCGCTCTTGGACGCGGCCCCGTCGCTGCATTAGTGTGCGCAACAGTTTGAACTCAAGACTGGTGAGATCGACACGCTTGCCATTGACGAGGACTTCATGGCGCGTCGGGTCGATCGTAATCGGCCCGGCCGAGAGGCGATCGTCAATCTTTTCGGCACTGCCGCGGCGCAGAATCGCTTTGATGCGCAAAATAACTTCGCGCGGACTGAATGGTTTCGTCACGTAATCGTCAGCGCCAAATTCCAAACCGACGATCCTGTCGATTTCCTCTGCTCTCGCAGTCAGCATCAGAATTGGAATGTGGCGCGTAGTCGGCTCGCTTTTCAGAACTTTACAAACCTCGAGCCCGGGCATTTTCGGCAACATCAAGTCAAGAATGATAAAATCCGGTCTTTCCGCGCGCGCATTGGCGAGTCCAGCCGCGCCGTCACCTGCGGTCGAAACAACAAAGCCTCCGGCCTTGCGCAGATTAAGCGTGAGAAGATCGACCACGTCCTTTTCGTCTTCGACGATGAGGATGCGTTTGCTCGACACCGCGTCCATGCGCGCGAGACTTGGTGGTGAAGCTACTTCGCTTCGCCCGCGACCGCGGGTTTCACGCCGGCCTTTTCGTTTAAGAGCTGGGTAAATTCCTGCAAATTGGAAACGATCTGAGGCGCCTTGGTCAACACCGTGGTCGCAAGTTTTTCAGCGTAATCAGGCCGGCGTTGCGACATTTCCGAAAGCGCCATCATCACGGCAAGCGCGTTGTTGATCGAATGTTTGATCTCGCTGAATTTTTTCTGCAACTGGACCAATTCTTCGGGCGAGAGGGTGCGATTTGTCTCATTCATAAATCGGGATTTTCGCTGGAGAAAACGCGCGGCTGTGCTTGACTAAAAGGTTCGAGATTTGTCGTCCAGATGCCTGCGCAAGTTATCAAGATCAGTGGTGCGCGCCAGCACAATTTGAAAAATCTCCACGTGGAACTGCCGCGGGAGAAGCTGGTAGTCATCACCGGTCTGAGCGGTTCCGGGAAATCGTCGCTCGCGTTCGATACGCTCTATGCCGAGGGGCAGCGGCGTTATGTGGAGAGCCTATCCGCTTACGCACGGCAATTTCTCGATCAAATGGAAAAGCCGGACGTCGATTTCATCGAAGGCCTTTCCCCGGCGATCGCGATCGAACAGCGCAGCGCCGGCGCCAATCCAAGATCGACAATCGCGACTACGACCGAGATTTACGATTACCTGCGCGTTCTCTTTTCCGCCATTGGTCAGCCCCACGATCCGGTGA
>JBEEHZ010000061.1:0-4325 GCA_041167705.1 Verrucomicrobiota bacterium
GATTTGGTTTACGTCGGGACCGAAAACGACGTCATCATGATTGAAGGCGCGGCCAACGAAATCCCTGAGGCCGATTTTGTGAAGGCGCTCGAGTTCGCACATGAGCAGGCGCGGGAAATGATTCGCATTCAAAAAGAACTCGCGTCGCAGATTGCCAAACCGAAACGCGAGATGCCTCTCCTCCACGCCAAGCCTGAGTTACTCGAAATCGCCTATCAAGTGGCGGGCGATCGGATCGAAGGCGCGCTCTACACACCGGGCAAAGTCGCCCGCGCCAAGGCCGTTGAAACGCTGCGCGAAGAAGTAAAGAAATCGATCTTGGAAAAACATCCTGAGACCGACGCGTTTTCAATCTCGCAGGCGTTCGATCACGTTCAGAAGAAAGCGTTTCGCAAAAGCATTCTCGAAAAACAGAAACGGATGGACGGCCGCGGTTACCAGGATTTGCGTGCGATCACGTGCGAAGTCGGAGTGATTCCGCGAGCACACGGTTCATCAATTTTCCAACGCGGCGAAACGCAGGCCCTCGCGCTTACTACCCTCGCGCCGATTGAAGAAGCGCAAAACATCGACGCCTACGGCGGCGGAGTAACGTCGAAGCGTTTCATTCTTCATTACAACTTTCCGCCGTTCAGCGTGGGCGAAACCGGCCGAACGGGTGGACCCGGACGGCGCGAGATTGGCCATGGCGCGCTGGCCGAGCGTTCGCTCGAGCCGATTGTGCCGAACGAAACCGATTTTCGATACGCGATTCGAATCTCGAGCGAGATCATGGAATCGAACGGCTCGACCTCGATGGCGAGCGTGTGCGGTGGAATGCTCGCGCTCATGGATGCGGGTGTGCCGGTGAAGGGAATGGTCGCCGGAATTTCCGTCGGACTCGTGACTGAGCACGGCGAAGACCGACAATTGAAACGCTACGAGCTGCTGACTGACATTATCGGTTCGGAAGATCATTTCGGGGACATGGATTTCAAGCTTTGCGGCACGGATAACGGCGTGACCGGGTTTCAGCTCGATCTGAAACTTCCAGGCGTCAGCCACAAAATCATGGCCGAGGCGATCACTCGCGCCAAAGAAGCCCGCACTAAGATTCTTCAGATCATGCGCGGTTCGCTCGATAAGCCGCGGGCGGAACTTTCCAAGTACGCGCCGCGGATCGAGACGATCAAAATTAATCCGGAGAAAATCGGCGCGCTCATCGGACCGGGCGGCAAAACGATCAAGGGGATCGTGGCCGAGACCGGTGCAGAGATTAACATCGAAGACGACGGCTCAGTCCACATCTATGCGACCAGCGGCGAATCGATGGCGCGTGCCAAGGAAATCATCGGCGGGATGGCGAAAGAGATCGAGATTGGTGAGACTTATCAGGGCCGCGTCGTTTCTACGAAAGAGTTCGGCGCATTCGTCGAAGTATTGCCGGGCAAGGACGGTCTGGTGCACATTTCCGAGTTGGCCGACTTCCGAGTGAAACGCACCGAAGACGTCGTTAAAATCGGCGACATGATCTGGGTGAAATGCATCGGCATCGATGACAAAGGCCGGGTCAAACTTTCGCGCAAAGCGGCGTTGAAAGAACGCGCTGAAAAAGAGACGGGGCAGCCGGCTCCAGCCGAGACGCACTGATTCTTCTGTTGTTATTCCGAATGAAGTGAAGAATTTCACTTCGTCGTGAAGGCTGTAATAAGAACAGCTCCCAGAGGCCGATTATGTTGACGCCGAGACGCATCTCCTATGCCGTGCTTGTTTTCATGCTGGTGCTGGCGGGATGGTTGCATTTGGGCCCGCCACTGCTGGCAATTCTGTTTTCCTACTTTGCCTTGTGCAAACTCCAGGCACTTACAAAAAATAAGTGGATTGCGTTCACTTTGTTTCTGCTGGTGGCCGTTGGAATCGCTTGTGGCGCCGCGGCCTTTACTCGGACTGCGATCCGCGAATTGCCCGAAGTTGCCGACAGTTCTCTTCCATCGGCCAGCGCGTGGGCCCAGGCGCGACAAATCGAACTGCCTTTCACCGATTTCGATAGCCTGAAGGCATTCGTGATCGGTGCCTTCAAGGAAGAAACAAACTATCTCAAAGACGTCGCCACCTTCGCCCGGAACGCAACCACGTTCCTGATATTCGTCGCAATCGGAATTGTCGCGGCAGTGAGCCTGTTCTTTAACAGCCAGCTGGATCTTTCTCGTAATATTCCAGGGCCCAAGAACAATCTTTATTCGGTCTTTTGGGGCCAACTCTCCGCGCGTTTCCGCGATTTTTACGAAAGCTTTGCCACGGTAATGGGGGCACAGATCACGATCTCGCTCATCAATACCGTCCTGACTGCAATTTTTGTCCTGGGAGTTCAGTTGCCAGACGCGCCACTATTGATCGCCCTAACATTTCTTTGCGGTTTGCTCCCCATCGTCGGTAACCTTGTCAGTAACACGATCATCGTCTGCGTTGCCTTCACCGTTTCGTTGAAGATCGCGCTGGTAGCTCTCATTTTCCTGATCGCGATTCACAAACTGGAATATTTCCTCAACAGCAAAATCATCGGAGATCGCATCCGCAATCCGATCTGGCTTACGTTGATTGCGCTGATCATTGGAGAACGCCTGATGGGCATCCCTGGAATGGTGCTTGCGCCGGTGATTTTGAATTATCTCCGTGTGGAGATGTCCAAGATCGAAGTTCAGCCAGAGCGATGAAAGCCGGGTTCGTTGAAAAACTTATCGGCCGACTCGGCAAGATCGGGCCGGAGGAAGTGCAGAATTATTTTCTGCGGCTGGCGCAGGAGAAGGGTTTTCTCGAAACTGTTTTCAACTCGATTCAGGAAGGAATCATCGTCACCGATTCAAAGGGCCGAATCAGTTATCTCAACAACGCCGCCTGCCAATTGTTCGGATTGGAAGCGGAAGATTCGCTCGGAAAACGTTTGGACGAGCGCGTTCGCGGTTTGGATTGGAACGCGCTCTCGCGTGAAAGCGCGGTCAGCCGCGATATGGAGATCTTTTATCCCACCAACCGATTCATCAATTTCTACAGCGTTCCGCTGGTGATCGAGCGTCAGTCGAGCGACGATAAGGTCGACAACCGGAACACCGAACATTCGGGCGAACGAGTCGGACACGCCATTATTTTACGCGACATTACGGAAAGCCGGCGCACCGAGCAGCAAACGATCGAGTCCGAACGACTGAATGCTTTAACTTTGCTCGCCGCCGGAGTTGCCCACGAAATCGGCAACCCGCTCAATTCGCTCAATATTCATTTGCAGTTGATCGAACGCGAAGCCCGCAAACTTAACGGCGCAAAGGGTGTCGAACTCCAGGAATCGGTGGAAGTCGCGCGCGCTGAGATCAACCGGCTCGATTCGATCATCAGTCAGTTCCTGCGCGCGATTCGTCCGACTCGTCCACAGCTGCGCCCGGAAAACATTAATTCAATCGTCGAAGAAACGGTTCGGTTTCTCACACCGGAAATCAAGGATCGCGACATTGTGGTGGAGCAGGAGTTGCGCTCCGACCTGCCGCTGCTCGAAATCGACCGCGATCAAATGAAGCAAGCGTTTTATAACGTGATCAAAAACAGTTTCGAAGCGATGAAGAGCCGCGGAATATTACGAATCCGCACCGACATGGACGAATCGCACGTGATCGTGCGGTTCACGGACACGGGCGGCGGAATTTCTGCCGAGAATCTCAGTCGGGTGTTCGAACCCTATTTCACAACCAAGACCAGCGGCACCGGCCTCGGGCTTTTAATCGTCCGGCGGATTGTGCGCGAACACGGCGGCGAGTTGTCGGTAGAAAGCAGCGAAGGGAAGGGACTCACCTTAACGATTCGCCTGCCCCACGTCGACAGGCGCGTTCGCATGTTGGAAGCGGGGGATACAAAATCGAGCGCAAACTGAATGGCGAAGCCGAGCACAACGAACGCAGACAAAAATTCGCAACGGATCTGGCTCTTCAGTCTCGCTCTAATTGTTGCCACCGCCCTGGCTTATCTGCCGGCGTGGAACGGCAAACTCATTTGGGATGACAACTCACACATTACCCAACCGGAATTGCGTTCCTGGCATGGTCTCGTTCAGATTTGGACGCAGGTTGGAGCGACACAACAATATTATCCGCTCGTTCACAGCATCTTTTGGGTCGAGCAAAAACTTTGGGGCGATTCGGTTCTCGGCTATCACCTGGTTAACATCCTCCTTCACGCTCTGGGCGCCGTTGTTTTGCTCCAGATTTTGTTGCGCCTGAAGGTTCCGGGCGCTTGGCTGGCCGCCGGATTATTTGCTCTTCATCCTGTTCAAGTCGAATCGGTCGCCTGGATTTCGGAAA
>JBEEHZ010000062.1:0-6518 GCA_041167705.1 Verrucomicrobiota bacterium
CTGGATCGGGTGAAGGGCAAAGATGACGCAGGCCAGCCAGGCCCCAGGGATCCTCAACTGCCTGAGAATTTCCAACAATAACAACGCTGCAACAGCGTGAATCAGGATGTTGACCAGGTGATAGCCAAGCATCGAGTCTCCCCAGAGTTTGTCCTCAACCCAAAAGACCGTATCCAGAAGTGGATGGTACTGGCGCGTGGTCTGCGGCTCGGTCCAGAGATGGGCAAGACCACTGAGCGAACGGAGCTCGACCGTATTGGTGAGATACATGACGTCGTCAAAAATGGGCTTCCCATTCCAGGCTGGTTGGTAAGCACAAAAGGTCACAGCAAGCAGAGCTGCGCCGAAAAACCAGTTCCAGGAGGAACGAGAGTTGGCAGTTTTGCCGCGCTGAATTGCTTTCTTCTGCGTTCGGTCGATTCGCATTGCTGCAGTCTGGTAGATGACTAGCACAGCCACCTGCGGCTGACCGCAAAAACTTATGTGCCTCTGGACGCGGTCCGATCTTAGGATCGACAATTACTCGCCGCCGCGGTTTGCCAAGAATGGCTGTCAGCATGAAAATTGGGTAAATGTCTTTCGCGGCCATCCTCGATAGTCTGGCGTTTGAGAAATCGCCGCTTGTCCGCCGGTTCGAAGAACTGATTGCGCCCAAATCCGACGTCGAACTGGAATCAATGGCGCAGATTTCCCGCGCGCTCACGATTCAAAATTTCGGCCGAACAATGCGCCTTTTCGCACCGCTTTATTTGTCGAATGAGTGCATTAACAATTGTCGCTATTGCGGATTTTCCCGGGACAACCCGATTTTACGCGTGACTCTCAGCGTGGAAGAAGTTTTGGCCGAAGCACGTTATCTCCACGACGCCGGCTTCCGACAGATCCTGTTGGTCGCAGGTGAGCATCCAAAGTTTGTCAGCGACGATTATCTCGTCGAATGCGTTCGAGCGTTAGCGCCCGATTTTTCTTCGATCGCTATCGAAGTCGGTCCAATGGCGAGCGGTGATTATTTCCCCATCGTTCGGGCGGGCGCCGAAGGTCTCGTTGTTTACCAGGAGACCTACCAGCGCGCAGTTTACGCGGAAATGCACACTGCCGGTCCCAAACGCGATTTTGATTATCGGTTGGACTGCGCCGAACGCGCATACAATGCGGGATTTCGTCGGCTTGGAATCGGAGCGCTTTTCGGCTTATGGCGCTGGCAGGACGAAGCGGTCGCCCTGGCCGCGCATGTCGATTATTTATTGCGCCGCTGCTGGCAGGCCCAAATCACTGTCAGCTTGCCGCGACTGCGCCCGGCGGCGGGTGGATTCCGGCCGCTCTTTTCGATGAGTGATCGCGAACTGGCGCAACTGGTCTGCGCTTTGCGCATTAGTTTTCCGCAGGTCGGAATCGTCTTGAGCACCCGTGAACGGCCTTCCTTGCGCGACGCGCTGGTCTCGTTAGGCGTAACGACGATGAGCGCCGGCAGTCACACCGAACCAGGCGGATATACGCGCCGCGGCACCGAACATTTGCATCAGACAGTGCGCGGTCGAATCATGCCACCGGAGTTTCAGGACGGGGAAGACCAGTTGGCCACCGGTCAATTTGAAATTAGCGATGACCGGGCCCCGGAAAGAATCGCAACCATTTTGCGGGAACAGGGTTTCGACCCGGTCTGGAAGGATTGGGAGCAGACGCTCTCTCGCTGATGCGCATTTCGCTCAACGGCCAGGAAGCAGACGCAGGTGCCGCGCAGACGGTGGCCGAACTCATCGGACGCTTGGAACTGCCAGCCGAGACGGTTTTGATCGAGCATAACGGCGTTGCTTTGCACCGGCGCGAGTGGCCGCAAAAGACCTTAACTGATGGCGACAGAATCGAAATTATTCGCGTTGTCGCCGGCGGCTAGCGGGATTTAACGGGCGGCTTTAACGACGACGCGCATTCCATCTCGCCGAACCACTGTGATAGAAGTGTTTGGCGCGATGAATTCGCCTTGCGTGATCACGTCAATAATCTGGTCGAGAAAACGCGCCTTGCCGCTCGGCCGTAAGATCGACAACGAGATTCCTTCGGTGCCCGCCGAAAGATCGATGGCAGTAGCAAATTCGCGCGGCACGCCGGCCAATGACGGGCCGGGAGGATTCGTGGTCAGAAGCGCGAAACGTCGATAGAAGCTGGTGCGGGGCAAATATTTTGCGAGGAGCGTAATGACGATCGTGGCCGAGATGAGCGCGATGAAAAGATTACGCAGTGGAACGGCAAGCATTTCGCCCGTCGGAAAAAACGGCTGCTCCGGATAGCGATCGATCATAGCCCAAAGCATCGAGGCGAGCATAAGCAGAACGCCGAGCACTCCAACCACGATCGTGGAATGGGCGAAAAAAAGAACCTCGACGATCACAAGTGCCAAACCGAGAACAAAAAGCGCGACTACTTCCCAGCCAGCGAGACCGGCAAGATAGTGACCGAGGAAAAAGAGCGCGAAGCAGATGGCGGAGATAATTCCCGGTAAACTTGCGCCCGGAATTTTGAATTCAAGATAAGCGCCCACAATTCCGGCAAGCAAAAGCAAAGGCGCGAGCGTCGTCAGCCACAGCGCGAGTTGCTCGAAGCCGGTGGGATTGATCGAAACCACGTTGCCTTTGAGGCCCGCTTTCTTTGTAAGATCGACAATCGACTCAGCGACTCCATCGGCCAGCAAAGGTTTACCATTTATTTTTTCCGTCGCTTCCTGCGCGTTGAGCGTAAGCAAAGTTCCTTTGGCGTGAACGACTCGATCGCCGACTTTCACTTCCTTGTCCTTGTTCATGAACGCTTCGCCAATGTCGGGATTGTGCCCATTCTTGAGCGCGGAGCCGCGGATCAGGGCGGACCAGTAGGAAATGGTTTTCTCGCGCGCGGTCAGGGGAAGATCCTCACCGGTCGGCAAAATCGGTGCGGCCGCGCCAATAGCACTAACCGGCGCCATGTAGATATGCTGCGTCGCCAGAGCAATGAGTGCGCCGGCCGATCCAGCGTTTGAATTAATAAATGTATATGTAGGAATGATGGCGTGATTAAGCGCGCTCGTTATTTCTTCCGCGCTATCAAGCCGGCCGCCGTAAGTGTTCATTTCGAAAATGATCGCACTCGCGCCGCTGGTTTCGGCGGTCTTGAGGGCACGACGCAAAAACGCGAGGAGCGAAGGCGATACCTCACCCTTAATAGGCGCGACGACTACGTCGCCTTTGTGAATGATTTCCCGGGCCTGCCCGATCTCCAGTGCAGACAAGACCGTGATCAAAACGAGGATCGACAATTTCTTCATTGTTTGGAAAGCGCCCTGGCGCTGAGTAAGTTTGGCATCGCTTCAGAAAGCAAACGAGCGAAAAATAAAAGCGAGTGATTCCATCAGAAACCATAGAGCAGGTCGCGGCCGCCAACGACATCGTCGAGGTGATCGGCGCGTATTTTCCGCTGAAACGTGCCGGCGCAAATTTCAAGGCACTCTGTCCATTTCATCAGGAAAAAACGCCGTCGTTCCACGTCAATCCGCAGCGCCAGACGTTTCATTGCTTCGGCTGTGGGGTCGGTGGAAGCGTTTTCCGGTTCGTGATGGAATACGAACATCTCGATTTTCCATCGGCCGTGCGAAAACTGGCGACGCGCGCCGGCATTCCAATTATCGAGGAACGCGCGGCCGCGGACGAAGATCGACAACATGAAGCGCGCCGCACTTTGCTCAAACTCCATGCCGAGGCCGCAGATTGGTTTCAGGAAAATCTTTTGAAGAAACCGTTCGCGGAAGCAGCCCGCGACTATTTGAAAAATCGTGGAATCGACAAACAGGTAGCAAAGAATTGGCAGCTCGGCTTTGCGCCGGACAGTTGGGATGCATTTTTGAAATGGGCGCTCGAACACGGCTATTCGCGCAGTCAGTTGTTGCAGAGCGGACTGGTGAAGCCGCGTGATGAAGAACAGCCTGGCAACGAAGTCTACGATCGATTTCGCAACCGGATCATATTTCCGATCTGCAACGACGTCGGGGAGGTAATCGCGTTCAGTGGCCGGTTACTCGAGTCCGATTCGCAGGTAGCGAAGTATTTGAACTCGCCGGAAACGCCGCTTTTCCAAAAAGGACGCGTGCTTTTTGGATTGAACAAAACCAAACGGGCGCTGATCGAAGCAAATTGCGCGATCGTGTGTGAAGGCCAGCTCGATTTGATCTCTTTGTTTGAAGCGGGCATTAAAAACGTGGTTGCTCCGCAAGGCACCGCTTTCACCGAACATCAGGCCCGAATTCTGAAGCGCTTCGTCGAGGAGGTGGTTCTCTGTTTCGACGCCGACCAGGCCGGACGGAAAGCAGCGGAACATTCGCTCGACGCGCTGCTTCAAAACGATCTGATCGTGCGCGTGGTCGATATGCCACTGGGTGAGGACCCTGATTCGCTCATTCGGCGGAATGGGAAAGAAGAATTTGAAAAACGCGTCACGTCTGCGCGCAACTTTTTCGATTATTGGATCGATCGCGAAGCTGCGGTTGTCGATCTAAGCTCGCTTGGCGCAAAAATGCAGTTGGCGCGCAAGCTGGCCGAGACTCTTTCGCAGGTGCGCGATCCGCTCATGCGCGGCCAAGTGGCGAACAAGATGAGTGCGCGCCTCGGAGTTCCCGTATCTGAATTCGGAAAGCTTATGACCGAGCCACGTTCTGAACGCAGCGGCAGAGCTGGCCCAGCCCCTTCGACAGCGGTGATGGCTCCACGGCATGATATCGCCGTGCTTTGCCTTCTTGCCTTGCGTGATGAAGCGGCCCGTAAATTTCTTCTCGAGCAGAACTGGCGCGAGGTGCTGCCGCAAATCTCCGGCACGGAATTGCTCGCTCGAATTCTGGAGAGCGAATTGCGTCCGGACGAGGCGGTTTCTCTGAATTCATTTATGTCGCAATTGACCGCGGAAGAGGAGGGCCTGGTTTCTGCTTGGCTGATGCAAAAGATGCCGGCAAACGCGAGAGAAGTGGCTGAGAGCTGGTGGAAAGGCCTAATTCAAGCGACTTTACGCCGACAGCTTGAGATTGCCGAAACGCGAATGCGGCTTCCCCAATTGACCACCGGCGAGGTCGTTAATTTACAGAAAGAAATTGTTGACCTGCGGGAGCAACTCCACCAGATTTCCGGGCTTTCGTCTGTTCCCGAGGCCGGCCGGTGACTGTCGATCTATGGGAACGCTGATCGAAGGCCGCAACCTTAACCCACAGTCTTGGCCAGGCATTCGAAAGCAAAGAAGAGCCTTCACCGATCATCGGCGAAGCGTGCGAAATTTAAGCAAGCTCAACGGGCGCCAGGGAGCAACGGTTCCGCGCCGCGGCTGGGATTGAAAGGACGAGCAACTATCGCAGCCTTCAAAGCCAAGCGAATTACCCGATTGGTGCGCGCGCGGAGAACGACGCCTGACGCATTGCTCAAATCGAGAACTGAAGCTGACGCGGCAGCGGAAATTCAGCTTCGTCTTCGTGAGCTAATCAAACTGGCCAAGGAGCAAGGGTATCTCACTTTTGATGACCTGAACGAGGCGCTGCCCGAGGGAATAACGGATGCGAATGAGCTCGATGACATCCTGACCCGACTCCGCAAATTGGAAATCGATGTCATCGAAGCATCTGATGTCGATCGACATAAAGAAGTCAAAAAAGACGACGAGGAGGAGGAAGAAAAACCGGAGCCGAAGCTGGATATTCTGGATGACCCAGTCCGGATGTACCTCAAGCAAATGGGGCAGGTGCCGCTTTTGACCCGCGAGCAGGAAGTCGAAATTTCCAAGCGGATCGAGGAAGCCGAAAATATGGTGCAAAAGCACATCAATCGTTTCGGATTCACTGCCCGCGCCCATCTCGATCTCGCCCAGAAACTCACCGAAGGCCGGGAGCGATTCGACCGCGTCATTCTCGACAAGAAAATCGAGAGCCGCGAGCGTTACATGAAGCTTCTCCCGCGATTATGCAAGCAGGTTGAAAAATTAGGCGACGCGATTACGCAAAATTACGCAAAGCTTTCGAGCAATTCTTCCAAAGACACCAAGCGACTGAAAACGTTTCAGAAAACGCTGTCTTCTTTGCAACGGCTTTATCCAAAATTTTATTTCAAGCAAAAGGTCACCGAGGAATTCGTTCATCTGGCTGATGAACATTATCAAACCCTCGTGAGTGTTCAGGGCGAATTTGCGAAGAATCGCCGCGCTTCAGGAGCGCGCTCGCCGGCAGGGATCAAATCGCGCGACTTGGAGAAATCGCTCTGGCTCTCGCTTGATGAGTACACGGAGCAATACCAGTCCCTGAAAGACTGGCTGCGAAAAGCGCTCCGGGCCAAGACCGAGATGGTCGAAGCGAACCTTCGACTCGTCATTTCGATTGCCAAAAAGTATACCAACCGCGGCTTGTCGTTTCTGGATCTGATCCAGGAAGGCAACATGGGGTTGATGAAGGCGGTCGAGAAATTCGAATATCGTCGCGGATATAAATTTTCGACTTACGCGACCTGGTGGATTCGCCAGGCCAT
>JBEEHZ010000063.1:0-4586 GCA_041167705.1 Verrucomicrobiota bacterium
CGCGTTTGAATTTTTGCGCCGCTCAAAGCTTCGCGAACAATCGTCGGCGTCGCATCAGTTGAGCCGTCATTGACTACGATCAACTCCGCATCGGGACTTTCGGCCGATAGATAATCAAGCGTCGCGCGCACGGTGCCGCCGATCCGTGCAGCTTCATTAAAGCAAGGAATAGCGACGGAAAAAGGCGGTAGCATGTTGTAGAGGCGCTTGTGCCAAGCGCCTGTTTATTTTAGTCCGGTGCTTGACACAAGCACCGCTACAACGCGTTCATCTGTAAATCTCGGTCACGAACTTTCCGTTCGCATCGACATAACCGCGATACATCCCCGAGGTGTTAAACGGCAGCGCGATTTTGCCGCCTTTGTCGATCGCGATCATCCCGCCCGTCCCGCCGAGCTTTGCGATTTTATCGATGACCGCGACACTGGCTTCCTCGACGGTTTTACGGCGATACTCCATCAGCGCCGAAACATCGTGCGCGGCGGTGGCCATAATGAAGAACTCGCCATCGCCAGTGCCGGACACGGCGCAAGTGGCGTTGTTCGCGTAGGTGCCGGCGCCAATAACCGGCGTATCCCCGATACGCCCGCTCAGTTTGTTTGTCTTCCCGCCAGTTGAAGTTGCGGCGGCGAGGTTACCATTCCGATCCAGCGCGACGGCGCCGACTGTTCCATGGAGGTCCTGGTCGGTGATGATGAACTTCTTGTCGCCGTTGGCGCCCGCTTTTTCAGCCGCCTTTATTCTCTGAAGCGCGTCCCAGCGTTCCTGGGTAAAAAAATATTTTTGATCGACGAGCTCGACGCCGTGTTCTTTGGCAAAGTTTTCCGCGCCCTCGCCGCTCATTAAAATGTGCGGCGATTTTTCCATCACCAAACGGGCAAGACTGATCGGGTTTTTAATGTGTCGCACGTCCGCAACTGCGCCGGCTTTCAGGGTTTTCCCGTCCATGATTGCGGCGTCCATCTCGTTTATGCCGGCGGCCGAGAAGACCGAGCCTTTACCGGCGTTGAAAAGCGGATCGTCTTCGAACGTGCGCACGGCCGCTTCGGTCGCGTCCAGACTCGAACCGCCGTGCTGCAAAATTTCCCAACCGACTCGAAGCGCATTTTCAATTCCAGCCCGGTACTCGCGCTCGCGTTCCGGCGTCATTTTGCCGCGCTCCATCGTTCCGGCGCCGCCGTGAACAACCAATCCGATCTTATTTTCTTTCATCGAATTCATTCTGCCGAACTGTTGCGCCTGAGCTAATGCCGCGACCGCGACCAGTCCGCAAATCAGAAAAAATCGGGCCGACATAAATCTTCTTGCGCCTCGAACAAGTAGACTGCGCTTCCGCGCTGCGCCAGCGAGAAGAAATCGCTTTTCGCTTTCCCGAACTAAGGCAGCTTCCCTGCTGGAGATGGCTGAGCAAAAACAAGAATCGAATGAAGAAGCGCTGATCAGGGCGCCGGCGATCGCGCTTCAGGAAATCGGCGGCCTCGGCCGTAATTTCCTGCGCGAAGTCGGCAGCATGTTCTGGTTCATTATGCACACGCTCGAGGAAACGATCGAGCGATTGCGTGATGGACGAGTGCCCTTTCGCGCGAGCAGTTTTTTCCGGCACGCCGAGCGCGCCGGAGTCGAGTCGGTCCCATTGGTCGCGCTGGTCTCATTTTTTCTCGGCCTGACAATGGCGTTGCTGACCGGTTACCAATTGCAACGATTCGGGACGGAACGGCTGATTCCTGGTTTGGTTTCCATCAGTTTCACCCGAGAACTCGGCCCGTTGATGACCGGCATCATGCTCGCAGCCCGGATCGGCGCTTCCTTTACCGCCGAGTTAGGCTCGATGCAGATTTCGGAAGAAGTCGAAGCGATCGAAGCGATGGGGATCGGGCCGCTGCGGTTCCTGGTCGCGCCGCGCATGCTCGCGTTGTTCTTCTTGATGCCTTGCCTCTCAACGGTCTCGAATATTTCCGCGATATTGGCCAGCAGTCTGATCTCGAAGGCTTATTTCAGTATCGCGTTTCCCTACTTTCTCGATCTTGTTCGCGATTCCCTGTTGATTCGCGACCTCGTCACGGGCGTGTTCAAGAGTTTCATGTTCGGTTTGCTGATCGCCGCGATCGCATGCTACCGCGGTCTGAACGTTAAAGGCGGAGCGGCTGGAGTCGGGACCGCTACGACATCGAGCGTCGTGACCGCGATCACGGTCGTGATCGGTGTGGATACGCTCTACAACCTTGTTTACGTCAATTTTTTCCCGACATGAGCGCGAAGGATTCGCACATGGTCGAACTGCGCGACGTGGAGATGCAGTTCGAAGAAAAAAAAGTGCTCGATGGCTGCTCACTTTCGGTCGAGCCCGAGGAACGCCTTGTCATCATGGGCCAAAGCGGCAGCGGCAAGAGCACAATTCTGCGGCTGATTCTGGGAATATTGAAACCGAACGCCGGTTCGGTTTTTTTTAAACAATTCGAGGTCACGCGGTTGCGACGGCGCAAATTGCAACAGGTCCGCCGGCAAATCGGAATGGTTTATCAATACTCGGCGCTGCTCAGTTCGCGCAACGTGCGCGACAACGTCGCGCTTCCGCTCGAGGAGCTGACCGACAAATCGCGCGAGGAGATCGACAAGATTGTGGATGAAAAACTGGACCTGGTCGGGATGAAAGACTCGAAAAATCTGATGCCTTCGGAATTAAGCGGCGGGATGAAAAAACGCGTGAGTCTGGCGCGGGCCCTCGTCATGGAGCCGGAATTGATCCTCTTCGACGAACCGGTAGCGGGTCTCGACCCCGTGATTGCGTCGGTCATCGACGAATTGATCATCAGCCTCACCGAGAAATCAAAAGTCACCTCGATTATCGTAACCCATGAAATGGACAGCGCCTTTCGCATCGGTACGCGAATGGCTATGTTGTATCAGGGAAAGATCATCGAAGACGCCGAACCCGAGAAATTCAAGCAATCCAAAAATCCAGTCGTCGCTCAGTTCTTGAGCGGCAGCACCGAAGGTCCGATCCTCGAAGGAAGCCAAGATGCAATTGCAAAAAAATGAAATCATGACCGGCCTGCTGGTGGTCGGGACCGTGGCCGTGCTCGTCTTTGTTTTGGTTTTGCTCGGCGCACCTGGACTTTTCCGGCCGCTCGTCACCTACAAGATTTACGTCGACAACGCCGCCGGCATTAAACAAGGCGCGGTCGTGATGCTTGCCGGACGCAAGATTGGCCAGGTTCAAAAATTATTCTCGCCGGTGTCGAAGGAAGAAGAACGTCGCGCCGAGGAAGCAGCTGCCGCTTTCAGGCCGGAGGAACCAACTGCGTCCCCCACGCCCGCTACCGGCAAACCAAAGTACGAAGCGCGAATCGACGTTCAGGTCGACAAGAATGCAGTCGTTTACCGCGACGCTCGAACACGGCTGATGTCACTCGGTTTGCTCGGCGATATGGCGATCGACATTACTCAGGGGACCGAAGGTTCCGGGCGCGCGCACGATGGCGATATGTTTGCCGGCGAACGCAATCCCGATATCGGCGAAGCCGCCGCTAAAATGCTGGAGGTGATCGAGCCGGTCGCGGCCGAAGCGACCAACACCATGAAGGATCTTCAGCAGACCGCGCAAAACTTGAATCACATCACCGACGAAAACTCCGAGATGAACCAAGCGCTTAGTCAGATCAAACTGTTCGGCGAGCATATTGCCGACATGACTGCGCCTGACAGCGCCCTCTCTCATTCGCTCAACAACATCGAGAAAATCAGCACCAGCTTGACTCAAAACAACAACATCGAGATCACACTTCAGAATTTTCGCGAGACTTCCGAGAAATTGAAATCAACCGTGCGCGATCTCGAACCGGTTGGACACAACATCACCGAGTTCAGCGAGACAATTAAAAGTCAGCCCTGGCGCTTGATCTGGCCCGGCACGAAAAAATCTCCTGAGAAATCGTCGAGTCCCGCTCCCAGCGAAGCAACGATCACCGTCCGCAAGAGCGCGAAACCAAAAGCGAGCGTAACTCCGTCTGGTGGCGGCCGCTGAAAATCTACGCGGCTTTTTTCGTTAACCGCGATTTCAAAAACTTCAAAACCGAGGCTTCGCTCGCGCGAAGATCGACATCTTCCCGTTCCAGGGCGTCTTCAGCCATTGCCTTCAATCCATCGATCGGTTTCTGGTCCACATAATTTTCGAGCACGGCCGGATGCACGTAGCATTTCCGGCATATGGCCGGCGTGTTGCCAAGAATCTTCGCGACAGCGCTGATCGCGGTTTTGATATTCGCTTTCGCCTGCTTCTGATTGTCGAACTGTTCCTGGGCTTTGAGCGCGATCGCGGTCAGAACGGTTCCCGCCCATGTCCGAAAATCTTTCGCGCTGAAATCTTCGCCGGTAATCGCGCGCAGGTACTCGTTCACGTCCTGCGAACTGATGTCGCGAATCTCGCCCTCCTCATCAACGTACTGAAACAAATCCTGGCCAGGCAAATCCTGGAGTTTGGAAATAGTTTTCGCGATATGCCTGTCGGTCACATCTACTTCATGATCGCGCCCGCTCTTGCCGCGAAAACGAAAACGCAATTTCGCGCCCTTGACCTCAACATGCCG
>JBEEHZ010000064.1:0-4812 GCA_041167705.1 Verrucomicrobiota bacterium
TTGCAGGTCTTTGCTACGCGGAATTCGCATCGATGATTCCAGTCGCCGGCAGCGCATATACGTATTCCTACGCGACCATGGGTGAGTTTGTTGCCTGGATCATTGGCTGGGATTTGATCCTGGAATACGCGGTGGCGGCGTCAACGGTTGCGATCGCGTGGAGCGAGTACGCGAATCGGGTCCTCGGATGGTTCAATCTGTCCATTCCATACCAGTGGACGCATTCGCCTTTTGAGCATGACCCCACTGGGATCCATGGGATGATGAACATCCCGGCGGTTTTCATTCTCCTTCTCCTCACGCTCCTGCTTATCCGCGGCACGAAGGAGTCAGCTTTCGTCAATGGTCTAATCGTTGTCCTGAAAGTGAGCATCGTATTGCTCTTCATCGGCATCGGATGGGGATTCATTAATCCGGCAAACCATACGCCGCTGATTCCGGCGCCCACTACTTACGTTACACCGCAAGGCATCACGCATGCCTATGGCGGTATCCTCGGCATTCTCGGGGCAGCCGGTGTTGTGTTCTTTGCTTACATCGGATTCGACGCCGTCTCGACGGCGGCGCAGGAAGCGAGAAATCCAAAGCGCGACATGCCGATCGGGATTCTTGGATCGCTGGTCTTTTGCACGGTGCTTTACGTGCTTTTCTCCTGGGTACTGAGCGGTGTTGCCAACGTTGGGGATTTTCGCTCGGCCGGGCGGGAAGCCTCAGTCGCGTTCGCCATCACGAAGTACATGACCGGCTACGAATGGCTATCGAAGTTGGTCACCGTTGCTATCCTCGCCGGATTTTCGTCCGTCATCCTCGTGATGTTGCTTGGACAATCGCGCGTCTTCTTTTCCATGAGTCGGGACGGACTTGTGCCAAAAGTTTTCTCCGACGTACATCCGCGGTTTAGAACGCCTTATAAATCGAACATGCTGTTCTTTGTTTTCACCGGCTTGCTGGCGGCATTCGTTCCGGCGGATGTCACAGGGGAAATGACCAGTATCGGGACGCTCTTCGCTTTTATTTTGGTCTGCCTTGGCGTGTGGATCATGCGGGTGCGAAACCCTGAGCTGGAACGGGGATTCCGCGTACCGGCGGCGCCCCTCGTCGCAATACTCGGAATCATCACCTGCGGAGCGATGATCTATGGCCTCGGTTGGACGAATTGGATGCGGCTAATCGTGTGGCTGCTGATCGGGTTCGTCTTTTACTTCAGCTACGGGAAACACCACAGCCGCATCAACGCACCACCACCAGAATTGCCGGAGGGAATTAAGCTGAACCGGTAGAGCTGGACTAGCTCCAACTGCTGCCGCCGAAACCGCGCGAGGGACTGCTCGCGCCAAATCCAAGCAACGCTTCAGCGCGTCGGCGCAGAGCTGCGCCACCTCGCTCTTGAAATGCGCGTCGCGCGGCGTCAATGTCTTCAACCGACAGATTCATTGCCCTGAGAATTTCCCACTCCTCCGGACTCAACAATGCGCGCTCCTCATTGCTGACCGCGCGCTTTTGCAAACGAGAGACGATTTCACTCAGCGCATTTCCGTTCGATCCGCGAAACGTGTCGATCAACCGCTGGAAACTGAGGTGAAACGGAATCGTGGCAACATCGACATCGACACTTTGGGCCACACTTTCCGGCGGCATCGTAACTGGATCAGATTTCGCGACTGAATTCCAAACCGCTTCTGGCTGATAATAGCCGATCTCGAGGCGATACTTTTCGCGCGGCTCTGAAACCGCCAGGTAGCAATTGCCTGCCATCGGCTCGACCGCTTCGCTCGTTTCTTCGGAGCCATCGTCTCGGTAAACGCGGAGATGAACTTGCCGGTCCACCGGAGCGGTATTTTCGAAAATTGATGACCAGTCGATAATCCAATAGGCGAAGACCGTGTGCGGGTCGCGCGCGATGGCGAACAAAAGTGGAGCGCCGTAGACGCGGGGCAATTCGACAACCTCAGACAAGTCGCCCGGGAGCTTTGGATCGCTACGAGCTAAACGCACCACCGGCCCATTTGAAATACGGTATCCCATGGATTGAATGTCGGTTTCGTTGTCAGTTGCTTCCGGCATCACGTTTTGTACCCAATCTGCCGAGAATCACCAAAACGAAAAGCCGAATGTTGCGCGGCGCACCCGAACATCGACAGTCGATCTGCCGAGTTCGCGTTTTGAACAGTGAAGCCGTACATCATTTTTAACCCAACCGCTGGATCGGTCGAAAACGCGGAACAAATTTTGGCCGATCTAAAACGATTACGCCCGAGCGCGGTGTTGATGACAAAGAAACGTGGCGACGCGGAGAAGTTGAGTCGGGAGGTAGTGCGCGCCGGCCGCCGATACATTGTTGCGGCGGGCGGCGACGGAACTCTGAACGAAGTCATAAATGGAGTCGTTGGGGCAACCCGCCGTCCGCGCATCGGCCTTCTGCCACTTGGAACCGGAAATGATTTCGCGCGAACGCTTGGTCTGCCATTTTCGCTTGAAGAGAACATCGACATCCTGCGTGCAAGCAAGACGCGTGCGATCGACGTTGTTCGCGTCCAAAGCCGTCGCACTCGTTATTTCATAAATGTGTCCGCGGGCGGCTTCAGCGGAATTGTGCGCAATAAAATCACTCCCGAGATCAAACGGAAATGGGGACCGCTCGCGTATATTCGCGGTGCTGCTGCCGCATTGCCAAACTTGCATGCTTACAAGACGCGAATTGTAATTGATGACGGCGAAGAGCTTTCAACCGCCGTCTACAATGTAGTGATCGCGAATGGCCGATTTGTGGCCGGCGGATTGCCGATCGCCCCGAAAGCCGACCCGAGTGACGGTTTGCTTGATGTTATCTTGATCCCAAAACGAAGCCCGGCGGAAATAGCGTTACTAGCGGCCGAGATAATCCTGGGAAAGCATTTCTCGAGCAGTGTTGTGATCTTTCGACGCGCACGAAAAATCGCCGTGCGCTCGCGCCCGGGTATGTGGTTTAACGTGGATGGAGAACTTGTGGGAAGCGCCCCGGCGGAATTTCAAATCGTACCACGCGCTATAAGCTTCGTTAAGAAATGACCAGCGACAAAATCGTGCGATTGGAAGAACTCGCGCAACGTGCCAACAAACTGCACGCGGCCGGGAAGAAGATTGTAGCGACTAATGGATGTTTCGATCTGCTTCATGTCGGACATGTCCGCTACTTGAATGCGGCGCGCGCGCTTGGCGACGCACTGATTGTGGGAATTAACGGCGACCAATCAGTTCGCGAATTGAAGGGGCCCGGTCGCCCGGTGAACGGTGAAAATGATCGGGCGGAGATCGTTGCCGCATTAAGGTGCGTTGATCTGGTCACAATCTTTCCCGAGATGCGCGCGACACGTTTCCTCGAACTCGCCGCGCCCGATATTTACGTCAAGGGCGGCGATTACAATCAGGAGACGTTGAATGCTGAAGAGCGCCGGGTTCTGCAGAAAATCGGCGCGAAGATCGACATCGTACCATTCGAGCCTGGCTATTCGACCTCCGATTTACTGGCGCGCCTGAGCAAAATCAAAAAATGAAGCGGCTTGGTCTTGGAATTCTTGGATCAGGAAAAGGATCAAATTGCCGCGTTATCCTGGAAAGCATTCGCTCCGGTGCGTTGCCCGCTGAAGCGCGCGTCGTGATATCCGATGTGCTTGACGCTCCGATCCTGGAAATCGCGCGAGAGTTCGGCATTCCCAATGCGTATCTCTCGCCGGGTCAATTTCGCACCCGTTTGGAACCGAACGCGGAGGCCGAACTCGTGCAAATGCTGCGCGATACAGAGGTGGAGCTGGTGGTCCTTGCCGGATTCATGCGGGTATTGAAGTCGCCAATGTTGCAGGCCTTTCCGCGGCGAATCATTAACATTCATCCATCGCTCCTGCCGAAATTTCCCGGACTGGGAGCATGGAAGCAGGCGCTCGATGCGGGCGAGACCGTTACCGGTTGCACGGTTCATTACGTCGACGAAAAAATAGATCACGGCGGCATCATCGCGCAGCGCGACGTGCCGATTTTGCCTGACGACTCGGCCGAAAGCCTGCACGCGCGAATTCAGGTGGCCGAGCACGAATTATATCCGGCCGTGATCGCGAAACTCTGCCGAGAAAGCAATCTCGAGCCTTAAATCGTCTCTGCTTTTTGGTCACGGCCGAGCAATTCTTCCATCGCCTGGGCCGATGGCTTCTGTTCGTAAAGCAGCGAGTAAACCTGGTCGATGATCGGCGTTTCCACGCCGAGTTTACGCGCGCACTCATGCGCGCTCTTAGCGGTTGGAATTCCTTCAGCAACCGTCCCCATGGAAGCAGTAATTTCATCTAATGAGCGACCACTGGCCAACTGTTCCCCGGCTCGACGATTGCGGCTGTGTTGACTGAAGCAGGTCGCGATAAGATCTCCGGCGCCGCTCAATCCATAAAACGTTCGCAATTCGCCACCCATCTTCGTGCCGAGGCGGACCATTTCGGCGAGCGCTCGAGTGACGAGGGCCGCCTTGGAGTTGTCCCCCAGACCAAGGCCGTCTCCCGCACCAGCTGCAATCGCAAAAACGTTTTTGAGCGCGCCGCCAAGCTCAATCCCGGCCAGCTCCTCGCCCGTGTAAATTCGGAACCGCGGAGTCCCGAGATATTTCTGAAGTTCCGCAGCGCAATCTCGTTTTGTGCATGCCAGAACCGTGGCCGTCGGCAACTCACGGGAAACTTCCGCGGCCAAGTTCGGGCCGGAAAGAACAGCGATTGCATGTTGGGGGAAAATTTCCGCCAGGATTTCGCTCATCCGCTTACCGGTTCCGTGCTCGATGCCTTTAATGCAGCTAAG
>JBEEHZ010000065.1:0-4331 GCA_041167705.1 Verrucomicrobiota bacterium
CGCGGATCGCCGTGCAGTGGATCGAGTAGGTGGTCAACTCTGATCCAGCCTACGTCAGCACCGCCGCGATCCTGATAACTTTGTTCGAGCCAGTGAAGCGCTTGCTCTTTGTCACCAAGCCCGAGATAGACAAGAGCAAAGCTGTAGGCTGCGACATATCGCTGTTTGGATAGCTCTTTTAGTTGGTCCAGGATTTTCAGCGCCTCAGTCTGATTGCCCGAGGCAGCGTAAATGTGGGCGAGCAAGCCGAGCACAAAGGGATCATCGTTTAACGCTCGCGCCTTCTGGTACTCCGCAACCGCCGGCTCAGGAACGCCTTTCATTTCCAGCGCCAAACCAAGAGTAATATAGGCGTAGTAATAACCAGGATCCATTTCGAGCGTTTTGCGCAGTTGCGCGATAGCTTCATCGTAGCGGCGTGCAAAATAGTAGTCGGCGCCCAGATCCGCGTTGATCACGAGCGAAAGGGGATCCAGCTCGATGGCTCGCTTCCCTTCGGCGATCGCGTCGTCGAACCGGCCCATTGCAGACAGAGTGTTGTTGCCATACTGCTGGTGGGCAGACGCGTAATTCGGGTTTAGCTCAATGGCGCGTTGAAATTCCCTGTTTGCTTGAGAGAAATCGAAATCGTAATACCAAATCGCCAGCGCCAATGAAGTACGCGCTTCAGCCAGAGTATCGTCCAGCTCGAGCGCTTTCTTTGCCGCGGCCATCGCTTTCGGATAACAATCTCGCGGGGCACCCGCGGTGTAGCCTGGTAGAAACACGTAACCATCGGCTACGCCAGCGTAGGCGAGCGCGTAGCTCGGATCGATCGCGATCGCTTGCTCAAAATATTCGATCGACTTCTTCAGATCGCTGCCGGTTCGCTTGTTCCAAAAGAATCGCCCCTTCAGATAAAGCTGGTGCGCTTCAGCATTCTCGGTCGGCCGCGCGGCAATGACATGCTGTTCGGAGCCGGTTAACTTTGCCTGTAACACATCGGCAACTGTTTTCGCGATGTCCGTCTCGACTGCGAAAATGTCAGTCAGTTTGCGATCGTAAGTGTCGGCCCAAAGATGTGCGTCGGTCAGCGCGTTGATGAGCTGCACATTCACCCGGACCTGATCATTCGCTTTCTGCACGCTCCCTTCGAGGATGTTGGCGACGCCAAGCTGTTGCGCGATCTGTCGCAGATCGTTAGGCGCGCTCCTGAATCGCTGCGTGGATGTGCGCGAAATCACTTTCAGCTCGCCGATCTTCGCCAGCCGGGTCAGAATTTCGTCCTGAACCCCTTCGCTGAAATACGCATTCTGCGGATCGCCGCTTAAGTTATCGAACGGCAAAACCGCGATCGATTTGTTCTGGATCGCCCCCGCAGATGGAGATGTCGATCTTGCGCGAATAAATTGAAAGATCAGTAAACCGGTTGCGACTACGGCCAGCACAATTGTTAGGGCGACGATCTTGCGGCCGGTATGATGGGTGATCGATTCGTCAGCCTGCACCTCCGACTCCCGAACAATTCCTTCCGACGTGATCTCGAACGCCCAGGAAAACGCCAGCGCAATCGGGAATCCAACAGCAAGGATTAGGATGATAATTTGCATCGCCCATTGCGGCGCGTTGAACGCGGGAAGAAAAATCGATGCCGCTTGAATGACGAGCCATGCGACCACGGCGTAAGCGACCGCGACCTTGTAAACGTTGCGCCGTTTCAGCTCGGCAAAGAAACTGTCGATTTTCACGATTTCGGCCTAACGATCTTTTGCACAAGCGCCTCGAACCGCGGATCGCCATGCAGATCGTCGAACAGCGGATCGTACTTGAGGATGAGAATCTCGGGAGCGTGTTGATCATATGCTGATTGCAAGGCCGCGGCCGCGCCGTCCTTGTCGCCTAAGGCAAGTCGAACGACCGCGAGACTCCATCCGGTAACGAATTTCGTGCGCGATTGCTCTTCGAGATGCGCCAGAATTTTTTGCGCTTCGTCGCGCAGGCCGGCGCGCGCACATGCCTGGCCAAGCAACGCATTAGTGAAGGGTTCATCGGTTGCGACGGCGGCGGCCGCTCGGAATTCCGACAGCGCTTCCGCGAGCTGATTTTTGAATTGCAGCGCTTCGCCGAGATACTCGCGCACAACGTGGAAGTTCGGATCGATCTCCAGCGTCTTGCGACTTTGCGCGAGCGCTTCATCGAAGCGACGGGCATTGAGGTAAATGAAAGCGAGATCGGCATTCACAATGAGCGACAGAGGATCGAGCTCAATTGCTTTCCTTGATTCGGCAATTGCCCGGTCGACTTGGCCGGTCGCCTGCAACGGCGTGTCAAACCACTGATGCGCGGTCGCGTAATTCGGATTGAGCTGGATGGACCGTTCGAATTCCGCGATCGCTTTCGCGAAATCGCGATCAAAATTCGTGTAAGCTAACCCAAGAGCCGCGTGCGGTTCGCCCAGCGTGCTCTCGAGGCTCAGAGCTTTCGTCGCCATTTCCTTCGCCATCGGATAAAATTCGGCGGGCGCTCCGACACCGTAATCAGGATAGAGCACATAAGCATCGGCCAACCCTGCGTAGGCCAAAGCGTAGTTCGGATCTTTTGCGATCGCCTGCTTGTAATAATCGACCGACTTCGGCAGGTCCTGGGATGTTCGCTTGTTCCAAAAAAATCTGCCTTTGAGATAAAGTTCGTACGCTTCCGGATTCGCGGTCGGCTTTTTCGACATGGCAGTTTTTTCCGAGCCAGTGAGCTTGGCCTGCAGCGTATCGGCAATCGTCTTGGCGATCTCGCTTTCAACGGAAAAGATGTCGATCAATTTGCGGTCGTAAGTGTCGGCCCAGAGATGCGCATCGGTCAGGGCATTGATCAGCTGCACATTCACCCGCACCTGATCGCTGGATTTCTGGACACTGCCTTCTAAAATATGGGCCACCCCAAGTTGCTTCGCGATATCGCGCAGATCAGACGGCGCGCTTTTGAATCGCTGCGTGGACGTGCGCGAGATTACTTTGAGGTCCGCCACCTTTGCCAGTCGCGTCAGGATTTCATCCTGCACACCTTCCGCGAAAAAGGCATTATTGGGATCGCCGCTCAGATTATCGAAGGGTAAAACCGCGATCGATTTTGCGGGGAGTTCGGTCACCGACGAATTCATGTTTTGAAATCCGTAGCGTCCTAGAAAAAACAATCCGACCGACAACATCCCGCCGACGATCGCGACATAAATCCAGGCGTGTTTCTTTCTTCCCAGTTCCGCCGGCATCGCATCGGCGACTTCCGTTCGTTTGATTCCTTCCGGAGTCGCTTCAAACGCCCAGGCGAGGACGAGCGCGATTGGAAAGCCAAGCGCCACTAAAACCACCAGCGTCTGCACCACCCATTCCGGCGCGTGGAACGTGGGCAGCACGGTCGAGCTGATCTGGATGACGAGCCAGCCGACAACCGCATACGCGACCGCAACCTTGTAAACGTTGCGCCGCTTCAGCTCGGAAAAGAAATTATCGATCTTCATTAGGTGCTGTTAGGAGCCGAGCGTGTAGAAAACAAAAAACCAAATGTTCTGGACGAACATGCCGCCCACGCCCAGCCATTGCAGCCAGCGCGGCTTTGCCCAACCGGCCAATACTGCGAAAACGGCGAGCGACAATCCGACCACCTCGGCACCGATCCAGTCGTTAGGCTTCCATCCTGCAAAGTTGTTGCGGTCGAGGTAGATCGCCAGCCCTCCCATCGCGGCCAGGGCAAGGGTCGCAGAAAAAATAACCCGGCGCTGTCGCTCAAAGAAGGCCGACATGTTGAGCGGTCCGTTTTCGCTGACAGGCATAGCGACGAGTGAACAGCTAAAATAATTCGGGACCACCCAGCCGAGCTGAAGCAGCACTTCGCCAAGCGACCAATGTTTGAGGTTCTGGAGCTCCCAAAGTCCGAGCCAGTTGATGATGATACCGAGCGCGGCGTTAATCATCGAAACCGCAAGCAGGGCGGAGAAGCGCACACGGTCGCGAGCCAGCAGCAATTGCGACGCGCTCGAAAAGACATGCGTCAGCGCGATGGCGAAGATAAACGAAACAAGAACGGTTACGTGTTGAAACATGCCAGTGTTACGGCTGGTCGGAGTTCACGGTCCGACGTGTTCCTTCATCGTGAGCAGTTGTTGAAATTGCGGATCGTTGCGAATCGGGTCCCAGACTGGATCGATCTTGAGTCGCTGAATCGACATGCAGAGACCAGCGGGAATGGAAAGCAGCCGCCGCAGCGTCTTCACTGCCTCGGCCGTCTGACCGGTGCGCGCTTGAACCTCCGCCAAATCGGTTAGGGCCACGGGACCGGCAAGCGCATCTTTCTCCACCGGT
>JBEEHZ010000066.1:0-3539 GCA_041167705.1 Verrucomicrobiota bacterium
TTCCTGCTGTTGAACCATCGCCAGTGGTGAAGGCTCCGCGATCGACGGCTCTTTGTGACCGGTGACGTAGCCGATCGTGTTCTTTTTCCCTTCGACCAGGTCAATCATCGCGCTCGTGATTGCCTGCTCACCTTTGAACGCAGTCACTCGCGGCCCTTCGCCCATGGCCATTCCGCTTTGATCGATCTCGGCCATTTCCGATGCCTTCACCGTTTTATTGCGGCCCTCGTAATCGATCACGAGCAGGCTTTCGTCGCTGACCACTTTGTATTTATCGAACAGTTCCTTGGCCCGGGAGAGGTTCCGTTGCGGATCAATGTTCTCGATGTCGATCTTGCCCTTGGCCGCATATTGATACTCCGTGAGCAAACTCGAAACGTCGGCACTGATCGGCGTGCTCGGTGAAAAGAACACTGTGATGCGCACCTTTCCTTTGATCGTGTTCAAGAACCGCTTCGTTTTATCCGAGAGCGCGTATTTCTGATCGCGCGAGACGTCCCAGCGTTTGTAGTGCCGGAAGCCGATCCAGTTCACCGCGCTCACCAAAAAGAAAATGAGAATGAGCTGGACCAAAACGTTCAGTCCAATTTGGAGACGCCGAATCTTCTTTGGTTTCGCCTTTTCCTTAGCTTCAGCCATTCGTCATAGCCTCCATTTGCGCGATTGAAACGCCTGATAAGTCAGCGCCAACATCAGCCCGGTCATGCTGAGATAGAGAACGATCGGTCGCGTATCGATGATCCCGCGGGAATAGGTGCCCATATGTTCGATCGCAGAAAAATAGCCCAGCGCGTCGCGCATCCCTGAGCTGACATCGAGCAGGATGAACTGAACCAACCCGAGAAAGAACAAGAGCGTGATCGCGCAGAAGGAAATGATCGCGGCGACGATTTGGTTTTTTGTCACGACCGAGGCGAGACAGCCGATGGAAAGGTAAAACATTCCGAGCAGCAGCAGCATCAGGTACGAACCCCAATACGCACCGGTGGAATTCGCCGCCGGTTGGTGCGTGATCTTTTGAAAAATCGCGAAGTAAAGGAGCGTTGGAAGCCAGAGGACGATGTAAAACACGAGCGCGCCGAAAAACTTGGCCAGCACGACTTGCGAATCGCGCACCGGCGCGGTCATGAGCGGCTCGATTGTGCCGAGCTTAAATTCCTCGGCAAAAAGACGCATCGTGATCAACGGAAAAATCAGAACGAACGCGAACCAGAAGAACACCGAATTAAAAAATGCTTCCTGCACCGAATAAGACGCCGGCCGCTGGTTCATGAACGAAACTTGGAAATAGAAATCGACACCGCTGACCAACAGAAAGAAAACGAGCACGACGTAAGCGATCGGCGAATGAAAATAGCTGCGCACTTCGCGGACAAGGAGTGTGTAAAATTTTCTCATAATTACGCGGTCATCCCGAATCCCGCTGCGCGGGGTGAGGGATCTCTCAATAGCGCATTGATCACGCAAATATCGATTATGTGACGCGCGAAGTCTGTGGGAGATCCTTCGCTCCGCTCAGGATGACACTGCTGCGTTAGATCGACATCTGGATTCATGACTTTCGATCAGGTGGTGTCCGAGTGCGTGATTTCGACGAATACGTCTTCAAGGGTCGCGCGTCGCTGTGAGAGTTCGCGCAGCGTCCACTTCCGCGCGGCTGCGAGCCGGAAAATTTCTTCACGCACGTCGAGCCCGGATTCGACGCGTAGCGAAAATACTTGCCAATCGTCGTCTCGATCGGTCGTCACATCGCGAACTCCGGAAATTTTCTTCAATTCTTCCGCGCCATCGTCTTTGCCGGTTTTCGCTTCAACCACCACGCCGCCAGCCTGTCGAATCTGACCAAGAAGATTGTCCGGCGTATCGCACGCCTCGATCCGGCCCTTATGAACGATGATGACGCGGCTGCAGGTCATCTCCACTTCCGGTAAAATGTGCGTCGAAAGTAAAATCGTGTGCTGCTTGCCGAGATTTTTGATGAGCTCGCGGACTTGCCGGATTTGGTTCGGATCCAGACCAATAGTCGGCTCATCTAGAATAAGGAGTTCGGGTTCATTTACGAGCGCGTCGGCCAGGCCGACTCGTTGCCGATAACCCTTGGAAAGCGTTCCGATTAATTTTCTTTCTACTTCGCGCAAGCCGCACAGCTCTTTGACGTCGCCCACTCGCTCCGCCACGCGGCGATGAGGAACGCCTTTGAGCGCCGCGCGATAATCAAGGTACTCAGTGACCCGCATGTCATCATAGAGAGGAACATTTTCCGGCATGTAACCGAGCCGAGACCGCGCCTGGAGCGATTGCTCGAAAACGTCGAACCCCGCAATGGAGGCGCGGCCGGAAGTAGCCGGCATGAATCCAGCCAGGATGCGCATAGTCGTTGTTTTGCCGGCGCCATTTGGTCCGAGAAAACCCATGATCTCGCCCTGGCCGACCTCGAAAGTCAGATCCCGGATCGCGGTCTGCCCGGCGTATCGCTTCGTTAAATTTTCGACTTTAATCATTTCGGAATTATCTGAGACAACTGAAACGCTAATGCGTTGGCAAAAATTTTTCGGCTGTCAACGGGCGGCCAGGGTGATAATTTCGAGCCGCTTTCCGGCTCCGCCAGCGCGGACAACACCCACGGTGAAATCGACATTTGCTCCAGTAGTGGCGTGGCCAAGCGCGTTCTCAACATCCTTCACTAAATTTACGTCATATTTGCCGACGCGGTAAATCACCAGGCCGCGCTCGATCCCGGCTTGATCAGCCGGGCTATTTGGTTCCACCGCGCTGATGAGCACACCGTGCCCGGGCTCGTAACCGAGCGCGTCCGTCAATTCCTGGTTTAAATCCTGCAATTGTATCCCAAACATCTGCTCGGCGTTCGAGGTCAATGTTTCGTCGGCTGCCGGCTGAATTTTTTCGCCGGGATGTTTTTCAGCGAACGTTTTGAAATTTTTCACACTGTCGCGGACGACGTCGGCTGGAATGGCGAACCCCAGCCCCTGTGTCGGCACGCCTTGCGGGGTGAACGCCATTTTCGCCGAGCTGATCCCGACCAATCGCCCTGAGATATCGATCACCGGCCCGCCGCTGTTGCCTGGATTAATTGCGGCATCGGTTTGCACGAGATTTTTGTAATCGACATTGTCGATGCTGATGTCGCGTTTGGTCGCGCTCAACACGCCGCGGCTGATCGAGCTGCCGTAACCGACTGCGTTTCCGACGACGAGAACGGTTTGGCCTAACAAATTCGGCGAAATGTTTTCGAGGCTGATAAACGGAAATGAGTCTTTCGAATCAATCTTGATGAACGCGAGGTCTTTCTTCTCGTCGCCGGTGATGTAATGCGCGCTGTAGGTTTTGCCATTGTTGGTTGTTACTTGGATTTTCAGGTCGGCCGCGCGCTCGACTACGTGCTGATTGGTCACGATGTAGCCGGCTGGATCGACAATGAACCCGGACCCGAGACTTTGCAGCGTTTGGCGAATCTCGCGCGGACGGCCACGGTATTGGCCAAAAAATTGCGCGTAAAAATCTTCGATCGGATCGCGCAC
>JBEEHZ010000067.1:0-4220 GCA_041167705.1 Verrucomicrobiota bacterium
TTACTCGATTTCAAAATGCCCGGAATCGATGGCGCGGAAGCGTTGAAGCGGCTGCGCGCTGATCCGAACCCGGCGATCGCTCAGATGCCGGTCATCATGTTGACCGGATACGGCGAGAGCGAAGTGCAATGTCTCAACGCCGGAGCAAACGATTTCGTAATCAAACCGATCAACGCCGAGGTCTTGCGCGCGCGGATCGAGACACAACTGCGGTTACATTCGATGCGCGCTCAGTTACAGCAGCAAAATCAGGAACTAGAGGCGTGGCGCCGAAATCTCGAGCGCGATCTAGCGGCGGCGCGGCTGACGCAGCAAGCGCTGATTCCACAGAAAGCACCAACATTGCCGGGATGGGAGATCGCGGCCTGTTATCGTCCGTTGATCGAAGTTGGCGGCGACATTTACGGATGGCTTCCAATAAAACATGACCGCTGGCTGTTCTGGATCGCAGACGCAACCGGTCACGGCGCTGCGGCTGCGTTAATGACAACTCTCGCCAAGCTTCTGTTTCATCATGGACACGCGGAACACGAACGGCCAGCTGCGATCATGCAAGCCGTGAACAATGATCTGCGTGGAATTTTTGGTGGCCGCTCTTTCATGAGCGCGATGTGCGTGGCGCTGGATCCGAAAAGCGGACAGGCTAGCGTGGTCGGCGCGGGACATCCGCCTCTGCTTATCACTCGATTCGGTCGCGGCACCGAAGCGATCGCGGCTTCCGCACCGCCGCTTGGGTTGGTTGAGCAATCGAATTTCACCGAAACAACTCTGGAATTGAATCCGGGCGACGCGTTCACGCTTTATACCGACGGATTGTTCGGTGCGGGCAAGGATGGCCGGCAACCGTCAACGCCGACGCAGCTCGCGGGAATGATTAATCCTTTTGCTACCAGTGCGCAGGCATTGCTGGAGTTGATGTTGAAAACGACCGCGCGCGACGCGGCCGAATCGCGGCCGGATGATGTCGCCGCACTTGTCGTGCGGCGGTCCAATTAGCAAGCAAATTTTTTTTACCCTTAAAATTAGTGTTGCTCTGCCGCAAACGAAGCATTAATCAGCCTGTATGCCGAAAGATAAAACTCCTTCAAAACGCAAGCCCAATCCCGCCTTCATGAGACCAGTCCAACCCGACGACAAGCTCTCCGCTATCGTTGGGTCAAAACCGTTGCCGCGTTCCGAGCTCACCAAGAAGCTCTGGGACTACATCAAGAAGAACGGTTTACAGGACAAGACAAAGAGAACTCAAATCAACGCCGACGATGCGCTCCGCGCGGTTTTCAACGGGAAGAGCCAAGTCAGCATGTTCGAGATGACGAAGCTCGTCTCGGGACACATTCGCTAGGGCGCGGATTGTGGTTTGACTCCCCCCGCGTAAGACCGCGGGGCTGGAATAGACTGAGCGGACTAATCCGCGTCAGTAGCGTTGCGTTGCAGCCGGGCATACTTGCGCCGAAGAGCTGATTGAATCAAGTTTCGGCGTGAAGAACCTATTTGTACCGATTGCGGTCGCATTGACCCTTTCCATTGCATCCTGTGCGCGCGCCGATCAGGCATGGGCGAGCGACTATAAAAAAGCCCAGCAGGAAGCGAAAGCGAGCCATAAGCTTGTGCTCATCGATTTCACCGGCTCCGACTGGTGTGGTTTTTGTTTTCAGCTCGACAAGGCGATTCTCTCGCAGCCTCAATTCAAGGACTACGCCAGCAAAAACCTCGTCCTAGTGGAGGTTGATTTCCCACGTCGCAAAGCGCAGAGCGTTGAAATGAAAAAACAAAACCAGGAATTGGCTCAGCGATATCAGGTCGAAGGTTTCCCCACTCTTGTCGTGTTGAACGGCGAAGGCAAAACACTGTGGCGCTACGATGGTTTGTACATGGGCGGCATCGCGGCATTCCTGGCCGAATTGGACAAAGTTCGTAAAGGCTGAGCGCGTCCTTCGCTCGCTGTCGATCTTCGCAACTGAAGCAATCAGGCTCTGTCTGCTTCGAACGCGCGTTGGAGGACGTTCGCCAGTTCGTGACGAGTGAACGGTTTCGGCAGTGCGGCTCGAAAGCCGTAGGTCAGGAATTCGGCCAAGGCCGCTTCGTCCGAATAGCCACTGCAAATGATCGCCGTGACATTCGGGTCGATGTCCCGCAGGCGCTCAATCGTGGCCACGCCTCCCATTCCACCGCGAATCGTTGCGTCCAGAATGACCGCCTGAAAGTTTTCGCCGGCCCGCATCGCGCTTTCGTAAGTCCTTAATGCTTCAGCGCCATCGGGCACTGCCGTCACTTCGTAGCCAAGCGTCCCAAGGAGATCCGAAGTCAGGTCGCGAATGGCGGCCTCATCATCCATCACCAAAACGCGCTGATGGTTGAAACTGAAAATTTCATTCGCCAGCGTGGGCTCCGGGAGTTGCGGTTCGGCGTCAGTGGCCGGCAGATAAAATGCAAATGTCGATCCGTCCGGCGAAGTGCTTTCGAGAAGTAGCAGCCCCCCGTGCTTTTTCACAACCGAATAGCTGATCGATAAACCAAGCCCGGTCGCCAACGGCTTGGTTGTAAAATAAGGATCGAAAATCTTGGTGACCGATTTTGGATCGATCCCGCCACCGTTATCTGCGATCTGCACTTTGACATAACGGCCGGCCCGCATCGCAAGACCAGAGTCAGCGTCGATTTCAAGATTGCTTGCCGAAACCCGGACAGTCCCGCCGTGCGGCATGGCCTCGCGAGCGTTGATGATGAGCGCATTGATCACTTGCTCGATCTGCGCCGGATCGACAGCGGATCTCCAAAGACCGTCTGGGATGTCCACATCCGCCCGCAGGTTAGATCCATGAAGCGAAAATTCGGCCGCTTGCGTAACGAGACCGGATATCGAAGCGACTCGCTTCAGGGGCGTGCCGCCTTTTGAGAAGGTGAGCAATTGGTTGGAAAGTTGAGCCGCGTGTTGCGCAGCTCCGCCGGCCCTCGATAAGAATGAGTGCAAATTTCCAGAACTGCCCGGAGCTTCGATTTGCGCCAAACCGATGTTTCCTGAAATAACGGTCAGGATGTTATTGAGATCGTGGGCGATTCCTCCCGCCAATGTTCCGAGCGATTCCAGTTTGCTCGTAGTCAACCGTTCTTCTTCAACGCGCTTGCGGTCCGTCACGTCTCGCAAGAAAACTGAGACACCGCCTCCGCTGGGATAAGCGAGCAGTTCAAACCACATCTTGCCGCTCGCGTCACTTGCTTCGAATTCCACCGCCACTTGCTCGGACATGGCGCGCCGATAATTCTTTTCGAAGGCGTCGCGCGTGAACTCTGGAAACTCCATCCAGAAATCCTTACCGATCAGATCTTCGCGATGCCGGTTGAGCAGTTTTTCGGCCTGCCGATTGACGAACGTAAATCTCCAATCACGATCCACCGCGAAAAATCCGTCACTCGTTTTTTCGAGGATGTCCGTCATTTTTCTGACTGTTTCATGCAATTCCGCCCGCGCCTGGTTGCGCTCAACCAGCGCCCGAATGCGTCGTTCCGCGACCGAGAGCCGGACACTCAGATGCGCCGGATCGAGCGGTTTAGTTAGATAATCGTTCGCGCCGGCTTCAAGCGCTTGTTCCAAGTCCTGCGCGTCATCGCGGGCCGTGACCAGAAGAATGAAAAATTCCTCGCCGTTCGGCCCAGCGCGCAATTGCCGACACAAATCCACTCCACTTTTGCCGGGCAACATCCAATCCAGAATCAAGAACGGGAAAGGTTGCTTTGCCAGCTCAGCTTCCGCTTCTTCGGCGCTAGCGACCGCAACAACTTCGTGTCCGCGTCGTTCGATCAGCCGCTGCAAAGCCCTGCGACTTTCCTGATGATCCTCAACGATCAGTATTCTCATTGCTGGAGATATGAAGAGCTTCCCAAAACCCATTCGACCGAATCACGCGCGAGCATGCTCGATCTCCAAATAACGCCGGAGCAGGATGGCTGCCACGGCAGCTGTTCTTCCGGGAAAAGACGAGAATCAGATATTTCCCTAGATAAGATCGACATCGTCCGGCAATCAAGCCGCAGCGCCTTGCGTTACATTCGGCCTCTGCTAGATACAGCGAAGTTTGGCGCAGCCGTAAGAATTCATGCTGATGTTTCGTTATTTACTTCTTTATCTTTTTGCTTCGGTCGGCATTGCCACTCTTCAGGCTGACGACGCGGTTGCGCCTCAAAGTGACGAAAAAGCCAAGACCGCGGCCCCAGCCGAAAAA
>JBEEHZ010000068.1:0-3130 GCA_041167705.1 Verrucomicrobiota bacterium
CGGAAATTGGAGCGCCGTGCCCAGAACCGAGAACATTTGGTCGCAGGTTCGCCAATTCCTTGATCGAACTGATCGCTGCGCTCCAGTCAATCGTGAAAGGCGCCGGCGGCCCCGCCAGCTGTGGACACGCGCCGATTAATCCAACCCACGAATCCATGTTTAAACTAACCAGCGCATCGCCGGTCAGAAGAACGCGATCAGATGAACGAAATAAACAAATGTGTCCCGGCGAATGTCCCGGCGTTGGCACCCATTCCCAACCCGGCGCGCCCGGAACTTTGTGAGTGTGCAGCTCACGTAAACGGCCACCGAGATCTCGTGGACGAGCCGGCAAAAACCGCGAAAGAAACGCGGTCGCGCCGCCGACAGTCGGATCCGCTGGCGGATAGGCTGAGCGACCGCTGAGGAACGGTGTTTCTAAATGATGGACATAAATCGGCACGTCCCACGCGTCCGCCAGCGCCGAGGCGTTGCCGGCATGATCAATGTGGCCATGGGTCAGAACGATGGCTTCCGGCGCCGAGCCCGAACCGAAACGCGCTTCGGCGGCGGCAAGAACCTCACGAGCTCGATCGGGAAAACCGGTATCAACGATGATCCATTTGCCGCCGGGACGGCCAAGAAAATAGACATTCGTAAAACTCACCGGCAGCCAGCCGACATCGGGCGCGATTCGAGTGATTAGTCTGCTCTGCATTTTTCCCGGATGATTGTCGATCTTGTGCGCGACCACTTCATTAGCGGCAACCCCTCACCTTCATCCTCTCCCCTTGCGAAGGAGAGGGCGGGGTGAGGAGTCGTTTCATCTTCAGTCGTTAGGCGGAATTGTTAGAGTCAGGCCGGCTTTCAAATTGTCGGGATCATCGATCTTCTTTTCATTCGCGTCGCGGATTTCTTTCCAGCGCTTCGACGTTTTGTAATACTTGCGCGAAATCGAAGCGAGGGTGTCCCCTTCTTTCACCGTGTAAGTGTGAGAGCCTGTGTTCTTCGACTCTCCTTTTTCCTTCTCACCATGGCGCGATGATGATTTGTCCGCCGTGGGTCGCGGCTTCGCCGGGCCTGCGTCAATTTCCCTGTGCAAATTTAGATTTTCATTTCGCAATCGCGCCGCCTCGGACCGGGGCACGACCGAGTCCCCGGACAAACTCGTGCCCAGCGCTACTTCATCGCGTTTCATGAAATCTTTGGCGTCGGCCGCGTGCGCCCCGCTTGGATTGAGAACCAGATAACGTTTGAAATGATGGAGCGCGTGCAGCGGTTCATTCATTTTGTCGTCGTAAAGCAATGCGAGCTTGAAATGCACTTCGGCCGATTGCGGCGTCCCGTCGAGCGCGGCTTCGTAAAGATTGATCGCCCAGAGATAATCGCCTTGCGCCGCTTTCCAATCCGCTTCTTTGACCAGTCGCGTGTTCCGCGATGTCACCATCCGGTCGCACCCGCTCAAAAGCACCAGGATCAAAAACGACGCTGCCAAAATGCGAAGGCGAGAGTTGTCAGCGTCCATTTCTCATGATCAAGGTCTCTAATCGTGAATCTGAGTCGAGCGCAAATTTTATTCGCAGTCCTGGCTCTCTGCGCTCCTTCCATGTCGATCCTCGCTCAACCGACCGCCGGCGAAAATTACCGGATCCACCTTGTCGATGTCGATGGAAACGCGTTTTCCACCGCTGACGGCCGCATCACGACGCTTGTTTTAATCAACCAATCCAACACAGACAAAGCGCCCGCGGTCGGAGATCACATCCCCGATTTTTGTCTGGGGAACTCGAACTACCGGATGATCACCGTTCTGGCGTTCGAAAAGAAGCACAGTAAACCGGTCCGCATGATCATGGCTTCGTTGATCCGGCGACGGCTCGATTCCGAAGCACGCCGCCTCCAATCGCGCTACGATCAACTGAAGATTGTGCGAAATGCTCGCCAGGATGTTTCCGCGGTTGCGGATTTCGATGGAACCATCAGCACACAACTGGGCGCGCAGCCGGCTGCAGATCTTTTCCGCGTTTTTGTTTTCGGTCGAAACGGCGAATTACTGAAGCAATGGAACGATGTCCCGAGGGCTGAAGAATTGGCTGCAGCGTTGAAGTAACCTTTGTCATTCCGAGCAAAGTCGAGGAATCTCTTACTATTTCTGACCGGAAACATCTAGAGATGTCTCCCGTTCGACTCGCTGTGCTCGCTCAGGGCAGGCTCTCAATATCGCGGCTGTGCCGCTGTTAAATGGATGCAACGTCACGTTGCCGCTCGACATGACAACTTAATACTTCGGAACCTCCGAATCGACTTCGTCCGACCATTTGGCGATTCCGCCCTCGAGATTAAACACGGTCGCGAAACCGGCTTCGCGCAGCAACCGCACCGCCTGCGCGCTCCGCATCCCGCTGTGACAGTGCACAATTGTCAGGCGATTGCGGTCCAGTTCGGTCAATCGATCGGGCAATTCGCCCAACGGAATCAGCAGCGCGCTGTCGATGCTTGCGATCTCGTGCTCGAACGGCTCGCGAACATCGACAAGCTGAAACGATTCACGCGCGTCGAGCTTTTGTTTCAATTCGCGCACCGAGATGGTCGGGACGTTTGTCGAGACTCCACAGAATTGCTCGTAATCGATCGGTTCGGTGATTGTGGGCGAATCACCGCAGACCGGACATTGCGGATCGCGCCGGAGATTGAACTCGCGGAATTTCATTTTGAGCGCGTCGAAATAGAGGAGACGGCCGACCAGCGATTCACCGACGCCCAGAATCAATTTGATCGCTTCATTCGCCTGAATGGTCCCGACAATTCCGGGGAGCACGCCGAGCACGCCCGCTTGCGCGCAATTCGGGACCGATCCCGGCGGCGGCGGCTCGGGAAACAAACAACGATAACAGGGTCCGCCAAGGTGCGGCGCAAAAACAGTTGTTTGGCCGTCGAAGCGAAAAACCGATCCGTACACATTCGGCTTCTTTGCGAAAACGCAGACGTCGTTCGACAAATAACGCGTCGGAAAATTGTCCGAGCCGTCGACCACAACGTCGTAACCGGAGACAATTTCGAGCGAATTCTTGCTCGTGAACCTGCACTCGTGCGTTTTGATCTCGATCGTCGGATTGACGTCGCGCAATCGATCTCGAGCCGAATCCAATTT
>JBEEHZ010000069.1:0-6431 GCA_041167705.1 Verrucomicrobiota bacterium
CGGAATATCGAGGCGCAGTCCCGAATCGAGGTCCGCATCCACGCCGCGCGCTTTCTGAATCAAATCGATGCCGCGAGTGATCCGGCCTTTACGTGAAGCAAACAGTCTGGCCGTCTCTTCGCTGATCAGTTCCTGCTCATAGGCGCGGAGGATCGATTGGTCGAATGTCATCCAGCCAAACGGCGAGCTGGCTTCAATGATTTCGTAGAAGCTGCGGTGCTCGCCTTCGCCGATCGCCACGGCTTCCTGGGTGCGCAAGTTGTGACCCATGATTTCGGTGAGCAGTTGGCGGCCGCCAGTCACTCTTGGCGCCAGACGCTGGCTGACGATGTAACGAAGCGTGTCTGCCAAACGAATTCGCAATTGTTGTTCTTCGCCCAATGAGAAGAGACCGAGGATACGGTTGATAGATTGGCCGGCGTCGACCGTGTGAAGCGTGCTTAAAACGAGGTGGCCGGTTTCGGCCGCCATCATTGCGATTTCGACGGTGGCGCGGTCGCGCATTTCCCCGACGAGGATGACTTTCGGCGCCTGACGCAAGGCGGCGCGTAATCCAGTGGGGTAGTTATTAAAGTCGTGTCCGAGTTCGCGCTGATTGAAGGTGGCTTTGCTCTTGGGGTGAACGTACTCGATCGGATCTTCTAGCGTGACGACGTGGACTGGTTGCGTCGCATTAATCTCGTTGAGGATCGCCGCCAAAGTCGTGGTCTTGCCGCTGCCGGTCGCGCCCGTGACCAGAACAAGTCCGGTTTTCTCTTTCGCGATTTCGTAAAATATTTCCGGCAGCCCCAATGACTGAATCGTCGGCACTTCGCTTTGCAGTTTACGAAGCACCACCGAAAAGTGGCCCTGCTGCCGGAAAATGTTTACGCGAAAACGGGCTTCGTCGCCGAGGGAGTAACTGCAATCGCAGGAGCCGCCGGTGAGATAATCGTAAATAAGGCGGCGATTGCCTTGCATGAGAGTGAGCGCGATCTGCTCTGTCTGGTGGGGAGTCAACGCCTCGATCGGTGGATCGACATATACCGGTTTGAGTTCGCCGAAATCCTCAACCTGGAGCGGATGACCGACCGAAAAGTTCAAATCGGAAATGCCGGTGTAGGTTTTTAGCATTGCCGATAAAATTCTGTCGAGGTCTGGAACTCTCATGGGTCGATGTTATTCGTCGGTGGCGTCGGCTGGCGGTTCGGCCAGAAACTGACGGAATCGTTTCTTATCGATGCACTTGTCGTAAGCTTCTTCCGGCGAGATGCGTGCGTGCCGGAGGTGCTCCAGGATGGCGTCGTCCAGCGGCTGATTGCCTTTTTTCTTGCCGACCTGGAGCATACCGGGGATCTGGTGCGTTTTTCCTTCACGCACGAGGTTGGCAATAGCGGTATCGACCACCAATATCTCAAGCGCCGCGACGCGCCCAGGTTTGTCGATTCGCTTAAACAAATTTTGCGCGATCACGCCCTTGAGTGATTCGGCCAGGGTGGTGCGAATCTGGTTTTGCTGCGTGGTCGGAAAGACGTCGATGATACGGTCGACTGCCTTGGAAGCGTTCGATGTGTGCAAAGTGCCGAAAACGAGGTGACCGGTAGCGGCCGCGGTCAGCGCGAGCTCGATTGTTTCCAAGTCTCGCATTTCGCCGACGAGAATGATGTCCGGGTCTTCGCGCAATGAGCCGCGCAACGCATTAGCGAAGGAACGCGTGTGCACGCCTACTTCGCGGTGTTGAATAAGGCAGTTCTGACTGCGATGCACGAATTCGATCGGATCTTCCACGGTGATGATATGGTCGTGGCGATGGAGATTTGAGTGATCGATCATGGCCGCGAGGGTGGTCGATTTACCGGAACCGGTTGGGCCAGTCACCAGCACGAGGCCTTTCTTCAACATCGGAAATTTTTTCAGCACCGGCGGTAAACCCAGTTCTTCGATCGTCAGCACTTGGGAAGGGATCGAGCGGAACGCGGCCGAGATGCCGTATTTCTGCTGGAAGAAATTCACGCGGTAACGCATGACGTCCGGCACTTCGTAGCCAAAATCGACATCGAGCGTTTCCTCGAACAGCTTGATCTTCCCTTCAGGCGCGATTTCGTAGACCATTGCCTTCAGATCGTCGTTTTTGAGTGGCGGGAAATCGACGCGCACCAAGTCGCCGTTGATGCGCAACATCGGCGAGTTGTTGGTCGAGAGATGAAGGTCGGAGGCCTTTTGCTCCGCCATCAATTTGAAAAAGGCGTCAATGCGAGCCATGAGCGTCGCGCCTTGGAGAAGCTAAATTGATGCCATGAAGAGGTGATTCATGGTCCACCGCCCCAGGGCTGCGCTCGAGTTAGCGATTCGGCTAACGAGCTGCGTCCAGAGTGGAACGGACTTGCTCCAACAACTTCTCGCGGCTGTACGGTTTCGGAATAAAACCGCGAAGGCCCTGTGTGAGCATCGACGCGATTTTGGTCTGCTCGGCGAAGCCGCTGCTCAAGACAACATTTACCTTCGGATTGATCGAACGCAGTTCCTCAAACACGGCGTCTCCATCAATTACCGGCAGGAAGTAATCGAGAATGACGAGCCCGATCTGCTTACCCATCTTTTCGTAGATTTTGAGCGCCTCAAAGCCATCATGCGCGATCACGACCCGGTAGCCTTCCTCGGCCAACATCTCCGACGCCAAGTCGGCCACGTCCGGTTCGTCTTCAATCAAGAGCAGGTATTCGCGACTGCCATTGGGATTTTTAACTCTGACACCTGGCGGAACACCATTATCCCCGGATGCGATTGATTCCCTGGCCTCGATACTCGCTCCCCGTTTTTGTTCGCCTTTCCGCGAAGTTCGGATGGAACCGCCCGGCTCATCATCGGTCGCGGCCGGGGCCGGCATCACCTTAAAACCCGATTCACTTTTTCGCGCTGCGGCCGTTTTCCGCGCCGCACCGGCCAGAATCTTTGAGGTCACACGATCAAAAAGAGATTGCGCGGTCTTGGATGCGAGCTCGACACGCTCTCCGAGCAGATCGATATAATTGTGTTCGCCGCGATGTCTGCGGGCAAGATCCGCATAACGCGAAACCTGTTGCAAAATCGAGTTCAGTTCAGTGGAAGTTCCCGCGATCCACTTCAAATCTTCTTGGTCGAGCATAAGCCTCGCATTATTAATCACTCTCGTTCAAGCACGCCCACCAGACACAAAGTAACACCGCAAAAACGGCGACGCCAAAAGCAGCAAACGTCAGCATGAATCAAAGCAAGTTTACCAGCACGGTTCATGCCCCATCGGGGCGGGGCGCGTCAATCGCAATTATTTCTTTTCCGGCAACTTGCGCGCCTGATTTTACCGCACTCCCGGACAATTGACCATCTTATGAAGATCGGCAGAAAGATAGACCGCGCCTTATTTTCCGAGCGCGTGCCGCAATTCTTTTTTGGCCGATTCCACTTCGCGCTCGGTCTGATTGCAAAGGAGGATCGAGCGCAATTTCTCGCCTTGATAATAACGGGCCAGGAACTTCTTCTTTGCGTAAGTGCCGCGAAGATCGACGCGAGTCGGTTGCATGCTGAAATCTCCGACGAAATGCAGCCGCAAATCGAACATTTCGGTCCAGAAATACGGGATCTGCTCGTAACGAATTCGTTTTTTTCCAGTCATGTTCGCGCCGGCGACCAGTCCCTGCTCGCGCGCGTTCTCCCAATGGGTCTGGCGCCGCACTCCGCCCATGATGCGATCGGGATAAAACGCGAGATCTCCGACCGCAAAAATTCCTTTCTCTTCGGTCTCGAGATATTCCGTGACCGGCGAGCCGTGTGGCCCTGAAAGAGGCGTGTTGCGCACGAGATCAAGGTTTGGTTCGGCGCCACACGCGACCACCGCCAATCCCGCTGGAACGCGGTTGCCACTTTTGGTCTGAATATTTCGCAGCACCGTCTTGCCTTCGAAACCATTCAAGCTTTCGCCGATCAACATCGTGACGCCATGTTTCGCATAATAATCGGTCAACCACGGCCCGGTTTGCGAATCGAGATAGCGACTCAGCAGGTAACCATTGCGATGCATCATGCTCACCTTCAATTTCATCATCCGCAGACTTGCCGCAGCCTCGCACGCGAGCAGTCCTCCGCCGATTACCATGACCGTCTTTTCGATGTTCGCCATTTCGCGCAACGCAAGCGCGTCACGCACTGTCCGCAGATAAATCACGTTTCCGAGGTTTACGCCTGCCACCGACGGTCGCACCGGCCGGCTCCCCATCGCCAAACAGGCTTTCGTAAACTCAATGCTTTCGCCATTTCCAAGCACGGCCAAACGCCGCTCGATGTTGAATTGCTTTACGATCGTTGCGAAACGGGTCTCGATCTTGTGCGAATCGAACCAGCGTTGGTCAAAGTGCGCGAGTTTTTTCCACGGCGGCGTTTTCTCGCGCAAAAAATCCTTCGAAAGCAGCCAGCGATTGTACGGGGCCATGATTTCCGCGCCGACGATCGTGATCGTGCCGCGTTTGTCGTGCTTACGAACCCCTTCGCAAGCGCTCGCGCCGCCAATGCCGCTTCCGATAATTAAGTAGTCACGCTGGAGCATCCGGAAAAAGTTGGACGATAAAGAATTCGCGCGTGCAATGGTAGGGAAAAATGATTGCGACTGTGCAAGTGTCGGTCTAAGTACCTGTCGTTGTTGTGATTGTTGCCGAATCTGACAGCGGACACCTTACAATACGGCGCGACAAATTATTACCGAGGCAATGACGCCGGTCAGATCGGCCAGCAATCCCGCTGGAATCGCGTGACGCGTTTGCTTGATCCCGACAGACCCAAAATAAACAGCCGCCACATAAAACGTGGTCTCAGTGCTTCCATAAATAGTCGCAGCCATCAGGCTGATGATGTTGTCCGGCCCGAGCCGATGCACGACGTCGGTCAACAACGCGAGTGTGGCGCTTCCACTCAATGGTCGCATCAAAGCGAGCGGCACCAGATCGGGTGGAAAATGTAATGGCGTCAGAATTGGACTGAGCAATTTCGTCAGTAGATCGATTCCGCCCGCGCCTTTGAACATTCCAATCGCTACCAGCATCGTGACCAGGAAGGGAATAATCCGCAAAATCACGTTGAACGCTTCTTTCGCGCCTTCCACAAACTCGTCGTAAACCTTGATCCCGCGCGCGGCGGCGTAGACCGGGAAAAAGCTGAGCAAAAATGGAATCGCCAGGATCGACAAGGCGTTGACCATTCGCGCGAGCGGATTTTGCAGCGCCGGATCAGTCGGCATCGGCAATCGGAAAAGGTCCGGCATCACCATTCGCAAAAAAAGCATCACAAAAAAAACAGTGAGCAGCACCAACGCGATCAATCCCCATGGCGCCGGACGCGAGAGAGGTGGTTGGCCGAGCGAATCATCATCGAACGCAAATTTATCGGCTGGCTGCGATTTTGAATATACCGGCTGCGGCACCGCTTCTTCTTTCTTTTTCGAACCTTCGCTCGCCACTGGCCGGAAGATCGACAATCGCTCGAAGAACTTCGCCGAAAGGACCGCCACGGTCGCGGCGCAAAGCGTCGCAAAAAATGCGGTGCCGACAATCACGGTTGGTCGTGCCGAACCGGCCGCGGCCAGAATTGCAATTGCAGTCGCGGGAATCAATTGCACCGAGCTGGTGTTGATTGCCAGAAACGTGCACATCGCGTTCGACGCAACCCCCGGTCGCGGGTTCAACGATTCCAAATCGCGCATCGCGCGCAGCCCGAGCGGAGTCGCAGCGTTACCAAGTCCGAGCATGTTCGCCGCCATGTTCATCAGCATCGAACCCATTGCCGGATGGTCCGATGGAACTTCGGGAAACAATCGATGCATTAACGGCCGCAATCCATAAGCGATGCGTTGTACGAGCCCCGCGCGCTCGGCCAAACGCATCAGTCCCAGCCACAAGGCCATGATCCCAATCAATCCGAGCGCGATGGCCACTGCGGTCTTTGCGCCGTCGAGCGCGCCGCCGGTTACATCCTTGAGCCGATCGTTCCAGCCGCCAATTGCGACCGCGAGCAACACCAGCGCGAGCCAAATGTAATTCAGCACGCGAATGTTTTAACGGCGCCAGCTCGCCGCTACCAGCCGATTTGTGATTGCATTGTCGATCTTGTCTTCGACAGACTGATGCCATGAACGACCGCGACATTACTGGCAATCCCGCGCCACTAGGTCTCCTCGGTTTCGGCATGACGACCGTTTTGCTTAATCTTCACAACGCCGGATTCTACGAGCTCAACGCGATGATCCTGGCGATGGGCATTTGTTACGGCGGTATCGCTCAGGTTATCGCCGGCATGATGGAATGGCGAAAGGGCAACACGTTTGCCACAACTGCGTTCATTTCCTACGGACTGTTCTGGCTGTCGCTCGTCGCCATGATTGTTCTGACAAAACTTGGCTGGGGCGCAGCTTCGAACGACACGGCGAT
>JBEEHZ010000070.1:0-3997 GCA_041167705.1 Verrucomicrobiota bacterium
TTGCGATCAGAGCGGAGATCGAAATCCCGAGCACCAGGAGCAGGAGCCAGAGCAAATTTCTTGTTTCGTGCGTTCGCGAGAGCAAATCGAACCGCAAACTCACCAGTGTCACCGTGATCGCCACCAGCGCGACCAGCCCGATCAATCGGTCGAAAACAACGGCAAGCAGCGCGCCAGCTTTATGCTCGGGCGTCTCCTTGAGAAGCAGATAGCTCTTAATAATATCGCCGCCGGTGCCGCCGGGCAGAAACTGGTTGTAAAACATGCCGATCAAAAACAGGCCCGAGAGCCGGGGGAAATTGAGGCGGATCTTCTGAACGCGGAGTAGAATTTGCCATCGGATCGCGGCCGCGATTTCGACCATCAAGTACGCAAGAATCGCAGCGCCCACCCAGCGATAATCCGCAGCCGCCAGCGCGACTTTCATTTGCTGGCGCTGATTCGCGTCGTGAAAGACGTACCAAAGCAATGCGGACGTCACCCCGAGCTGCACGAGCGTGATGAGAATCTTTTTCATTCGCCGAAATGTTCTTTCCAGATTTTAACCGAGCGCTGAATTTCCTCGACGGTTTTCCGCGGACTCATTTCCCAAACCCATGCGCAATCTTTTGGCAAAAGCGGCACCAACTTGGCAAGATCGACATCTCCGCTAAACGGTGGCTGGTGATCTTGGGCCGGCCAGATGCAATCCTGAACGTGACAGCCGAACGCCCGCGGGCCGATTTGGCGAAGCCACTCTGCGTGATCGAGCAAGGCCAGGTTCTCTTTGATTTGAATATGACCGAAGTCGTGCCAGTAACCGACTTGGGGTGAATTCAGCTCATCAAGCAGCGCCGGCAGTTCGCGTTCGCTCGGAATTTCTTCGTAACCGCGACGGCCTTCGATCCCCAGTTTTACTTTTTTCGGGGCCGCGTATTCAAGAATGCGACGCAAACAATCTTTCACCCGGTCGAGATGCGCCGCCGACGCGGCTTCGCGTTTCTCGACTGCTCGAATTTTCTCACGAACATATTCGCGGGAAAGGAGTTCGCCTTTGCGAGCAAGCTTAATCAACGAATCGGTCACCGATTTCATCGGAACCTCGCCGAGATGCATGACGATGAACGGCGCGCCGAGACGCTCCGCAAAATCGATGGTCTGGAAAGTTTGTTTCACCGCGCGCTCGCGTTCTTTTCCATAAGCGGACGAGAACTTGTAGCAATCGGGTGAAGCTTGCATCACCTCCACCGGCAATGGACAAAAATTATGCAGACTGCTGAACTTCACTTTGCCGGAGGCATACATTTTTTGAATGCCCGGCATGAGCGAGATGCGAATGCCATGGCCAAGCTCGACCCGATCGAAGCCAAGATCGACAATTTCGCGCAACATTTCCGCGCCGTCGGTGTGCCGGCCTGAGTTCCAACAGGTCGAAAACGCGATCACGTTAAATCGTGGCAGCGACTGGAGGCGCCGGTGTTTCCGTTCCTGTGATCCCGCTCACGGCGGGTTCGCAGCATTGACGGCGCACGCGAGCCAGGACAATTAATCCGATCACGCCGTAGATGATCGAGCCAATCATCAGAGCGTTGCGCATTCCGATCAGATCGGAAACGCTCGTGATCACGAGTCCGGCAATTGGCATCAGACCGAAGAAACTCAAACCAAAAACCGCCGAAACGCGCCCACGCAAATAATCCGGCGCGCGCTCCTGCACGATGGTGTTGGCGAGACCGAAATTCATCGAGAGTCCGAGCGAATTGAGAATGAGCAGTCCGATCGCACCACGAAATGTTGATACTTGAGACAAGCCGAAAATCGCGAAGGCCACCATCCCCACGAAAATCATCATCAGCGGAATGCGTTTCTCGCGTGGAATGCTGAGCAAGAAAAGCGCGCCGACGACCGATCCGATGGCGGACGCCGCCATCAGGTAGCCGAGAGAATCAGGGCCGAGATGGAGCACGTTGCGGACATAAAGCGGCATCATCACCGAAATGATCGGGAAAATAAAAACCGTCGTGGTCGCGATCAATCCGACCATGGCCAGACTCGGTCGGTCTTTGGCGATATAACGAAAACCGTCTTTGATTCCGCTCGCACGTTTTTTTTCCTCCTCCGCCGTTCCACGGACGCGCGGCGGCAATGACATGATCGCGATAATTAAGGCCACAAACGAAACCGCATTTGAGAAAAACGCCGAGGCCGCGCCCCACAAACTGACGAACAAGCCCGCGACGGCGGGGCCAACGAGTCGTGACCCATGAAACACGGCGCGATCAATCGCAATCGCGCTTTGAATTTCCTCGCGCTTGACCAGTTCCGGCACCAGCGCGGAGAGCGTCGGCATTTCAAACGAATTCGAAATCCCGAGGAGCGCGGCGAACACAAAGATGTGCCACATCTCGATCTTTCCGCTCCAGATCAACAAGCCCATCGCAATCGCGAGGACGATCTGCGCGTATTGCGTAATCAGCAAAATCTTGCGCTTATCGAAGCGATCCGCGGCCGAACCGCCGACCATCGTCAGCGCCAGCATTGGCAAACCGGCCGCGAAATTCGCCATACCCAACAAGAGCGCCTTGTTCGTGAGCGTGGCCATCACATAGCCCTGCGCCATCACTTGCATCCACGTTCCCGTGTCCGAAATCGCGCTGCCGATGATGTAACGGCGAAACGGACCCGGCCGCAAAACGCGAAGCGCGTTGCGAGTTGTGAGTTTGATTTCGCCGCTCATGGCCAACACTGATACGCGGGGAGTAGCGTGGCTGCAATGGACGAACGCCACTCTTCCTTGTCATTCCGAGCGAAGCGAGGAACCTCACAATCGGAGCCTGGATCACACAATTTAATATGGGTGATCAACCAGCTTGTGGGAGGTCCTTCGCTCCGCTCAGGATGACAAGCAGGGCCAATTGCCGATGAAGTCGCATTCACTATCTTAAACTATGCGCATCGACAAGTTCACCCAGAAGATGCAGGAAGCGCTCCAGGCGGCTCAGGATGTCGCTTCGCAATTCAATCATCAGGAAATCAGCAACGAGCATTTTCTCTCCGCGTTGCTCGATCAAAGCGACGGGATAACCCAGCCGCTTTTGGAAAAGATCGGCGTTCAGCCAAATCAGCTTCGTGAGCGATTAGCGAACGAGCTTGAGCGCCGTCCCAAAGTTACCGGTGCCAGTATCGATCTTCGCCTTTCGAATGAGCTCCGCAGCGTGCTCGACGGCGCGGAAAAAGAGATGGCGAAGCTGAAAGACGAATACACCAGCGCCGAGCATTACTTACTGGCGCTCAGCGCTGCCAATGTTCCCGCGTCAAAAATTCTGAGAGATCTTGGCGTTACTCGTGACAAGTTGATGCAGGCGCTGCAGCAAGTGCGAGGTTCGCAACGCGTGACGGATCAAAACCCCGAAGGAAAATATCAGACGCTCGAAAAATACGGGCGCGATCTGACCGAGCTCGCGCGGCGCGGCAAGATCGATCCGGTCATTGGCCGCGACAACGAGATCCGGCGAATCATGCAAGTGCTGTCGCGTCGGACAAAAAATAATCCCGTGTTGATCGGCGATCCCGGCGTTGGCAAGACCGCGATCGTGGAAGGTCTCGCGCGCAGAATTATCAGCGGGGACGTTCCCGAATCGCTCAAGAACAAGCGACTCATCGCGATGGACATTGGCGCGATGGTCGCCGGCGCGAAGTTTCGCGGCGAATTCGAAGACCGGCTCAAAGCGTTTTTGAAAGAAGTGACCGATTCGCAGGGCCAGGTCATTTTATTTATCGACGAGCTCCACACGATTGTCGGCGCGGGCGCGGCCGAAGGATCGGTCGACGCATCCAACATGTTGAAGCCGATGCTGGCGCGCGGCGAGTTACGCACCATCGGCGCGACCACGCTCGATGAATATCGCAAATACATCGAAAAAGACGCCGCGCTCGAGCGACGGTTTCAACCAGTGATGGTGAACGAACCGACGGTGGAAGACACGATCGCGATTTTGCGTGGATTGAAGGAGCGCTA
>JBEEHZ010000071.1:0-3964 GCA_041167705.1 Verrucomicrobiota bacterium
CTCGATATCTTGCTTGATAGAGATGAGCCGCAGTCGCTCAACCGCTACCTGCGACGGATGGTTACGATCCAGGAAAGCGAACCGGCGTCGCGAGCTGTCCAGCGTTTACGAGCGGCGCGGCTTGGTCTGGCCGCCGTGGTCGATCAAAAAAGAAATTTGATTGGCGTAGTTACAAGCGAGGACTTGATCGCGCGTCTCGTCCGCGCATGACCCATTCATCATTCCAGCGACGAATCTGCAAGTCTCGCGATCCCATCGCGCGTTAATCGGAACACCGTCCATTCATCCATCGGTTTCGCGCCGAGCTTGCGGTAAAATTCAATCGCGGGTTCGTTCCAATTTAGCACCGCCCATTCCATTCGGCCGCATCCACGCTCGCGCGCGATTTTCGCCAGATGAATCAATAAAGCGCGTCCGTAGCCTTTGCCGCGATCTTCCGGCCTAACAAATAAATCTTCGAGATAAATTCCAGGCCGACCAAGCCAGGTCGAGAAATTGTAAAAGAAAACGGCAAAGCCGACTGCCGTTTCATTTTCAAACGCGAGCAAAACTTCCGCCGCGGGCTTCTCACCGAACAAAACTTCGGTCAGTCCTTTTCCGGTTGCGGTGACTTCGTTCGGGGCGCGTTCGTAAGTCGCGAGCGCCCGGATCAATTCAAGAATGACCGGAACATCAGCAACTCTGGCCGGACGGATCGTGAAATTCTTCCCTTTCATTTTAATACTGGATTAAACTTGTAGATCTTAAACTCGGAGGTCGCATCTATGAGCGTCGAATTATTTTGGACATACTCCCCGAGTTGTTCGTAATAATCGAGCCACCACGAAGTATTTGAAGTGAAGACAAGATAACTCGCGCCGTGTTTTCTCAACTCTTCAAGATCGACAATCGCCTGCGCGCTATCTCTCGGTTCGCCGTCGTAAATCCCATTCTTCTCCAAAAAATGCCAGCCCTTGCGTTCGGCATAATACAAAACTGTCGGGTCGCCGTTGTCGGCCGCGGCAACGAGCGCACTTGCTGGCGTCGTCGCTTTTAATTTCAATCCAGCGTCGCGCAACGGAGCCGCGCTCGGTTGATAAAAGTAGCGCGCATATAGGAATGCGGAAAAACTGAACGATGCAGCCAGCAAAATCGAAATAGTGATTTTTATCGCTCGGCTGGAGATTTTCGAGCCGACAAAAACGCACGCCGCGCCGGCGAATGCCGCGGCGATCGGGATGAGCGGCAATTGATACCATTGATGCCGGTTTCCATAACCGACGATCACGATGAACAAAATCATTGCTGCGAGCCACCAGCGAAACGCGCGCGCCGACGATGTCGACCCATTCGACTGACGCTCAGGGCAGGTTCTTGTGAGCAGCGCGCCGGCGCCACACAAAACAAGAAGAAAAGGCGTAAGCGTGGATGTCGCTATTTCCTGTGCGATTTTCAGATACCACGCAACCGACATGATCTTGACCCCGCCGGCGCCGAAAAAGTGATGCGGATAAAATTGTAACGCGATTTGAAAAGCGTGCCCGTACCAAAGCGCAGAAGGTAAAAGGGCGATCGCGGCGAAAAACCACAGATCGAGACGCCGAAACACTGAAAGCCGGAAATGCTGAAATGCCAGGCACGCGAGTGGGGCGCCGATCACTGCGCTCGGCAACTTAATTAAGATCGACAGCGAAATTGCGACTGAGGCTACAAAAAACGACGTCGATCCCGTCCGCAAGCCCCTCTCGGACTCGTCGATCCAGCGTTGGAAGAAATACAATCCGATGATGGAGAGCGCGAGCGACGGCATGTCCGGCATAAAACATCGGCCGGCCATGATACCGAGCGGCGCAAAGCTATAAAAGAAAAGGGCCCAGGCTGCGGCAATTTCGCCGTAGATCTTGCGAACCAGCAAAAAGAAGAATGGCAGCGAAACCGCGAATAATATGACCGCTTGGATGCGTCCAACCCATTCGTGGACGCCAAATATTTTATAACAGATCGCGGCCAAAAACGGCAGAATTGGAAATTCCGTTCCAACGTAACCTGGTTGGTCCCCCGCCCAATCGATTTGCGGGCGCGCAAAATGAAAACCGCCCTGAAAATAATTTCGCGCGATCGCGGCGACGTCGCTTTGCCGCCAGCTCCAGTTGTCGATGTACGGTTGATTAATACCGATCAATCGAACGGCCACAGCCAGGATCGGCATCGTAATCGCGAGTCGAGTCGCTCGTGTCATGGATCGCCTCTTGACAAAGCATCGAGGCAAAGTCAATCGAGTAGGTGACCCTGCATGAAAACGCTCGTTGCTGCTTTTGCGCTCACCCTCGGTTTTGCCGCTGTTGGATTGCAGGCCCAAAATGAACCCAACCTGATTCCGGATGTGGTCGATCCGGCCAAGTTGATTCCGATTTTACCGGAGGCGCCTGCGGGATGGACTGCGGAAAAAGCCGAAGGCTCGAGCGACGACGTCGGCGGATTCAAAATCACGAATGTTCATCGCGATTATCGTAAAGGCGACGCCGCCGGAGCGCCGACAGCGGCGATCAGCATTCTCGATTCAGTGGCGAATCCTGATTACGTGGAAGCGACGACCGGCGCCTGGAATCAAGCTAATGAGACCGCGGAAGGTTATGGCAAACCGGTGACGATCGATGGAAATCCCGGCCGCGAGGATTACGACAAGGAACGAAAACAAGCCTCGCTCTGGGTCATGGTGGCCAAGCGCTACTTCGTCCAGATCGAATTGCAAAATCAGGACCCAAAGGAACTTCAGGAGTGGATCAAACGCGTCGACCTGAAAAAGCTGGCCGAGATTAAGAAATAAGTCCGAGCCGGACTGGCACTATTTCTTGGCTGCTTCGCCGGCCATTTGCACAAAGCGCACCGGTAGAATTGCCCGCTGCGCCATTTGGCCGTCTTTTTTCTCCAGCAAGAACAGCTGCTGATCCAGTCCGTTGCCAACCGGAATAATCATCCGGCCGCCTTCTTTGAGTTGCTGCGTCAATGGTTGCGGAACTTTATCCGGCGCGCAGGTCACGATAATGGCATCGAACGGCGCGACCTCGGGCCAGCCCTGGTAACCATCGCCGATTTTGACGTGTGCGTTACTGTAACCAAGCCGCGCCAGTCTGGCCGACGCATCCTTCGCGAGCGGCTCCACGATCTCAATCGTGTAAACATCTTTGACCAACTCGGCCAGAATTGCGGTTTGATAACCTGAGCCGGTGCCAATTTCGAGAACACGATCGGTCGGTTGCGGCCGGAGTTGCTCAGTCATGAGCGCGACAATGAACGGTTGCGAAATCGTTTGATCGTGACCAATCGAAAGCGCGGTATCGACGTAACTTTGGGCCCGCATATTTTCCGGAACGAACGCTTCCCGTGGCACTTTCGAAATCGCAGCCAGCACCCGCTCATCGTGAATGCCGCGGGGCTTAAGCTGCTCCTGCACCATTTTCTGCCGCTCAGCCGCGAACTCCGAGGTTGAAACGGTCTTGTGATGGCAGCCGGTCGCCGCCAGAGCAGCGACGACTAGCCATGGCGAAAGTTTTCTCATCTCACTAAATATAACGCACCAGCCGTGTAAACTTGCCGTCACAATTTCTTGGTGTCCTTCCTGCGGTTCGTGGTTAATTTCACCGGCCTTTCATGAACGAGCCTTTGTCATTCCGAGCGAAGTCGAGGAATCTCTTACTATTTCTGTGAACGAGGACCGCAAAACACCGGAAATGCGAGGGCAGATGACGGATATTGAACGTCTCCGTCACTCCGCGTCGCACGTCCTGGCTACGGCCATTTTGAAAATCTGGCCAGAAGCGCAGTTTGCCGCCGGGCCGCCGGTCGAGAACGGCTTTTATTACGATGTCGATCTTCCGCACCGGATTTCGCCGGAAGATTTTGAGAAGATCGAGGCCGAGATGAAAAAAGAGATCAAAGCGAACCATCCTTTCGAAAAAATGGAAGTTTCGCGTGACGAAGCGCT
>JBEEHZ010000072.1:0-5570 GCA_041167705.1 Verrucomicrobiota bacterium
CGCTCAGCGCCCAGGCCTCGATTCCGCGCTCGCGCAGGTCGCGCGCGAACTCGCTGGCGAATCCATGCAACGTGAGGACGCGTTTCGGTTGCACAAGATCGACATAGCGGATGAGATCATTGTAATCGGCGTGATCGGAAAGGGGAAAGGCGGCATCGACCTGATAGCGATAGACTGCGCTTGGATCGACTGCCCAACCAGTAATCATCGCGACACGTTTGCGCGGAATTTTCTCGATCATCGGCGAATGACTCGCGCTCGGTGGACAGATAAGCACCTTACCAGCGACGTCGTTCTTGTTGTAGCGCACGTATTTGCAGAACGACTGGCCGAATTGTTCGTAAATGCGCGTCATTTGATAAACGGAACCGTGCAGCATCGGCGTCAGTCCCGCGCCATCAAGCGAACACAAGATCTCCTGGGCTTTGCCTAACGAGTAGCCGAGGAGGACCGGGACCGCGCCGTCTTCAATTGCATCGCGGCAGAACGCGACTATCTGAGCGATCAATTGTTCGGTCGGCGGAAATTGGTAGCGCGGCAAACCGAACGTGGTTTCCATGATCAAGGTATCGGCCTGACGCCATTCCGCTGCCTCGGCCGATTTTCCGTGACGTAATTTAAAATCGCCGGTGTAAAGCAGGGTGTCGTCTTCGTTTGAGAGAAATAATTGGGCCGAGCCAAAAATGTGACCGGCCGGCAGCAGCGTTAGATCGACATCGTGGACGCGTCGCTCTTCGCCGAACGGGAGGACGTGTTCGGTCCGGGTACCGGGCATCCGCGCCTGGAGCAGACGCGCGGTGCGCTCGGAAAGAATCATTTCTTGATGCGGCGCGATGTGATCGCTGTGCGCGTGCGAAACAAAAGCGAACCGCTTCGCCTCCCAGGGATCGAGCCACAAGTCGGACGCAGGGAGATATGCCCCGCGGTCGTAGCGGACTTCGATCATCGAAAATGATAACTCCTGGCTCAACGCGTTCCAAGCGGTGCGAATTGACACATGAAACAGGAACCGGTTTCATTAAGAAGCGTGAGACTCCTAATCGCACTGTTGGTTCTGATTCCGCTGGCGAGCGGATTGAGTCGCTCGACGGACCAGCCGCGCTTACTTGATCGGGTCGTTCCGCTACCGACGGCCTTGAGCGACGATTTCCAGTTTCGAAAGACGAAACTTTATCTTTTGACCGAGACCGTGCTCGGCCAGGAGAAAGGCTCCAGCGACGACCAACCTGTTCAGGGCAAAGGTAAGGGAGGAAAACTCTCGAGCACCGCGCCTTCAAGTAAATCGACCACCATCCAGGACGCTTCGATCCGTTTCGAAAGACAGTACCGGCTTTTCGGCGCGGTGACCAAGCTCGATCAGCGCGAACGGACGGGGAATTATTTCGACTTCTTTTGGAAGGCGCGTCGTTCGGCGGATTTAACGATGCGACTAGAATACAAGCAGGAGAAATTGCATGCGCATATCCAAGCCCAGGAAATTTCATATTCGAACGCCCGCGGCAGTAACAAAACAGAGTTCAAAGTGGTCGGAGACGACTATTTTGACGATGGGCGAGTGACGGCCTGGCGTTGTCTGCTGATTGAAAACGGCAGGATTGTGGCTGAAACGCACTCCTTCATGTGGGAGTAGCGGATGTAGGGGGTTCCCGTAGCGAGGTGTCGGCAATTTGACAGTGTAGCTCTCGATCTTGTATTCTTAATAACTCAGTTGTGCAGTCATCGATTCTAGTGGGCGTGAACGGACCCGCCGTTTGGGTGCGAGTGGAAGGCAAGGGCAACTTCCTGAATAGCGGGAGCCTGAAAGAATTCGCGCAAGAAATGGTCAACCGCGGTTACCGCGAGTTTATTATCGACCTGGAACATTGCGCGATGATGGATTCTACCTTCATGGGAACGATGGCGGCGGTGGCGCTTCGATTAAAAGAACTCGGCCAGGGCCATCTCCATGTCATTCATTGTGGTGAGCGCAGCCACCAGCTTCTCTCCGGACTTGGGCTGGACCAAATTTTTGATATTCGTTCGAACGGCGCTGCGGCTCCTGAATGCCAGATGATGAAAGAGAACGCGCGTGACGGCGCCGATATGGAAAAAAAGGAACGGGCCGAAACAATGTTGGAAGCGCATGAGGCCCTCTGCGAGGCGGCGCCAGAAAATTTTTCCCGGTTTAAAGACGTTCTCGATTATTTAAAACAGGATCTTCATCAAACGACAGCTGGGAAGTAAGCTGGCCACTACGTCATGCGGCCATCCATTCTCTTCTGGCTGCTGATCGCGTGCCTGGCTGGGTGGATTTTTACGCTGCTGCGCCAGCGTCGAAGCATTCGCCGGTTGGAGCGTTCGCAGGAAGAAATTCAAGTCGAGGAGACGCTGGTCTTCGATTTCCTGCACGGACTTGGCGAGGCGTTCAGTGAAACAATCAGGCCGGCAGATCTCCATCGATTGATTGTCGAAGGTGCGACGCGTGTGCTCGACGCACAAGGTGGCGCGCTTTATCTGACTGATCGAACCGGGACAAAGCTTGTGCCGACTTTCATTTCGAAAGGTTGTCCGCCGCTAGTCGACGTTCCGCCGCATATTTTGCAACAAGCTGCGGGGACACCGGTCGCGTTGGAAGATTTTCTTCGGGTCCACAATGTCGAAAACGGGGAGGGTGCGCTTGGGCGGGTGTGGCAGACGGCCACGCCGCTTTGCTTGAATGAATTTTCCGAAGCGCCGGAGCTGGCGAAGTTGCGGGACAGTTCGCTGGGCGCGACTTCCGTGATGGTCGCGCCGCTTCTCTACGCCAAACAAAACATGGGCGTGCTCGCGGTCGCGAACAGCCGAATGGGCTCGCCCTTTTCGCAAAACGATTTTGTCGTTTTCAAATCGATCACCGAGCAATCGGCGTTCGCGCTTTATAACGCGATTATTTATTCGGAGGCGAACGAAAAGAAGCGACTCGACCACGACTTGGCGATCGCGCGAGACATCCAGAGGATTCTTCTTCCGGCGGAAGCGCCGAGGGTGAACGGATTTGAAATTAGCGGGATGAACGTGCCGGCGCGCCAGGTCAGCGGCGATTATTTTGATTACATCAAAGTGGACGACGAACGGCTCGGCGTTGCGATCGCGGATGTTTCGGGCAAAGGCGTTCCCGCGTCGCTCATCATGGCCATTTGTCGCAGCGTCCTGCGCAGTCAGGCCATAGGAAATCCGTCGCCGGCCGACGTTCTTCAAAAGGTAAATCGACAACTGTATCCCGACATCAAGGAAGACATGTTTATCAGCATGGCCTACCTGGTTCTCGATCTTGTCCGCGGCGGGGTTACGCTCGCGCGCGCCGGACACGACGCGCCGCTCCTTTACAAACAGAAATCGGAGACTGTCGCACCGTTGAAGACGCCGGGAATGGTGGTCGGGATTGACAGTGGAGACGTGTTCGACAGGTTAACAACGGACGTCGCGGTGCCGCTCGAGTGCAATGATTGCATCCTTCTTTATACGGATGGAATCACCGAGGCCCTCGATAATGAAGGGAACGAATTTGGATTGGAACGAACGATTGCTTCGGTTCAATCCAGCGCAAAAGAGGGTGCGCAGGCGATGGTTACACGGTTAATCGATGATTTGCGAAACTTCGTCGGCTCGACTCCCCAGAATGACGACATCACTTTGATTGCGATCCGAAAGACATGAAAAAAATTCCGGTAACTGAATCTGACGAGCGGAAGAAGCAGCCGGCTCGAGAACAAACTGACGGAAACGGTCCGGTCGCCGGTTTGCAGGCAGACCTGGACCGGTTCCGCGATTTGGCCATGCGGAGCCAGGCCGATTTTGAAAATTACAAGAGACGATCCGCTCGGGAAAAAGAAGAAGCGATAAAATATGCTAACACCAGCCTGCTCGAAAAACTGGTGTCGATTGTTGATCACTTCGAGCTTGGTTTGGAAGCGGCGCACAGGGAGGGGGGTGAAAAGTCGCCGATTTATTCCGGAATGAGCCTGGTGCTGAAACAGCTCCAGGATTTGCTTGCTGAAAACGGACTGCAGCCGATCGAAGCTGTTGGCCAGAAATTCGATCCAAACCTGCACGAAGCAATCGCGCACGAGCCGAGCAACGAAGTTCCCGAAGGTCTTGTAACTCGCCAGACCCGCCGTGGTTATCGTTTCAAAGATCGTTTGCTGCGGCCCTCCGCCGTTGTCGTCTCGAGCGGGCCGGCAAAATAACTGCTCTAGTTGTCTTCCGAGCGGAGTCGAGGAATTTGTTCCCTGTTTAATCATTCATGGCGACGATAAGAAAACGCGATTACTACGAGGTTCTCGAAGTCAGCCGTGGTACGTCTGAAGAGGAGATTAAACGGGCGTATCGCAAGCTCGCGGTAAAATTTCATCCGGACAAAAATCCGAACGACCCGCACGCTGAAGAAAAATTCAAGGAGCTCGGCGAGGCCTACGATGTCCTGATGGATGCGGACAAGCGCGCCGCTTACGACCGGTTCGGTCACGCTGCGTTTGAACAGGGTGGCGGTTTTCACGATCCGTTCGATATTTTCCGCGAAGTTTTTGGCGGCGGGGGAGGCGGAATTGGCGCCGGCATTTTTGAAACATTCTTTGGTGGAGTCGCCGGTCATGCAGAAGATCGACAACGTGGCGCGGATTTGCGTTACGACATGCAGATCACCCTAGAGGAAGCGGCGTTTGGCGCCGAAAAAGAAATCGAAGTTCGAAAACTGGATGCCTGCGCCAAGTGCGGCGGAAGTGGAGCCGAGTCCGGATCTCGCAGCGTCAATTGTCCGGCTTGTGGCGGTCGAGGTCAGGTGATCAGTTCCCGCGGATTTTTCCAGGTGTCGCAGACCTGCCCGCGTTGCCGTGGCGTCGGTCACATCGTCGAAAAGCCATGTCGCGAATGCGATGGCGAAGGCCGGCTCGAAAGATCGAGCCGCGTTAAGTTAAAGATTCCGGCCGGAATTGCCGACGGATCGCGACTTCGTTCACCGCGCAACGGCGAAGCGGGCATTCGCGGCGGGCCGCAGGGCGATCTTTACGTCGTAGTCCACGTTCAGGAGCACAAGATTTTCCAACGCGACGAAGACAATCTCTACTGCGAAGTGCCAATTCCATTTTCGCTGGCTACGCTCGGCGGCGAAGTCCCAGTGCCGACGCTGGAAGGCAAAGCCAATCTGAAAATTCCAGCCGGCACGCAAAGCGGGCAGATGTTTAAGCTCCGCGGCAAAGGCGTAGTTCACGTGAACGGGCGCGAGCACGGCGACCTCCTCCTCCGCCTCATGGTGGAAGTGCCGACGCATCTCAACGCTGCGCAGCGCGCGAAATTGCAGGAGTTTGCCGATTTGTGCGGAGAAGAAAACACGCCGCTCCGAAAAAGTTTTTTTGAGCGCGCGAAAGAATTCTTTCACTGACGATCTTTGTCCCTGGCAAGAGACTACTGCGCGCGTCTTGCTTTCGTCCTTGGGTTCGATAAAACGGCGCGATGGTTGATCAACCCACGCCGCCGCCAATCATTCCGTCAGCTTCTCCATCCGTGCCTCGCACCGCGCCGATCGCCATCGTAAGCCTCGTGCTCGCGATTCTTTC
>JBEEHZ010000073.1:0-3257 GCA_041167705.1 Verrucomicrobiota bacterium
CAATGCGATTGTCTTTCACGTCGATCGTGAGCGGCGCGGCGTGTAGATCGCCGTATTTGCTGCAAAGATAGTCGCCCACCACGCCATCGACTACGAACGTGCCGTTGCTGTTTGCCGGAGCCGTGAAAATTTCTCCACCGGGCAAATTGCCCCATTTTTCAGGAGTGATGATGCCGCTTGTTTTCAGCCATTTTAGCTTTGGCGAGAACTCTCCTTCAAAGTCGGTGCCGCGCGGTGTGCGACAAGTGATGCGCTCCGCGTGCCGCGCGTGCTCGATCAATCGGCGACTGAGCGCATCCACTTCACGGAAATCCGCCCGCATACCTTCCAGCATGATCTGGCGGTTGATATTCACCATGTGACCGTGACGGATGTGACGCTTGTTCACCACGTCGCTCATCTGCATGCGCGAGCCGAGCTCCCCCGTCTGACTTTGCGCACAAAAGATCGAGACCTGGGACCGCGCGAGATCGTCCAGAATGACTTGCGGCATGGCCGTGAGCGGACGCGACGCGTAATTTTCCAAAACGAAAACGGCGTGGTCCGACCCGATCTCTTCCACTTCCGCTTGTAACGCGGCCGCGATGTCGCGCGTGGCCTCGTCGGTGATGATTGTGATTCGCTCGTCCGGCTTTAACTGAAGGCAAACGCGAAGCGCGTTGCGCGCGCCGGGCGCGAGTTCCGCATCAATCGTGTCGATGGTTAAGCGATCAGGCATTTTGCGCTGTGAAAATGATGTGAAAAACGTTGTCGGGCAAGCCGCCTTTGTCATTCCGAGCGAAGTCGAGGAATCTGTGGCTATTTCTGTTGTCAGACATTTTATCACACACCGCGCGCACGGAAATAATTAGAGATGTCTCCCGTTCGACTCGCTGCGCTCGCTCAGGACAGGCTCTCATTATGGCGGCTGCGCCGCTGTTAAATGGATGCAACGTCAGGTTGCCGCTCGACATGACAATCAGCTACGCCACAGGCGCGTTTAACCCCTCATAGGTTTCTTCGACAATTTGGTCGACTACGGCTTTCATATCTTGAGTCCGAGCGAACGCGGCCAGTTGTCGATCCGCGCCCGTGCCTTCGCGCATGATCCGTTCGATGTGCGCCATCTCGCGCTGGCTGCCGAGCTCGTTCACCTCGGTCGAAATGAATTCCAGCAATTCGTTCAATAAACTGCGCGTCTCGACTTCCGCCTCGCGGCCGAAATCGATCAGCTTTCCATCGATGCCGTAACGCGTCGCGCGCCACCGATTTTCATCAAGCAAACGACGCCGATAAACGCGGAAGGTCGTGTTCTGCCGAAGCAACTTGAAAAGCTTGGAGATGACCGCCTGGAGCAACGCTGCGATCGCGAGGGTGTCGTCCACGCGCGATTGCGCATCGCACACGCGGACTTCGAGCGTGTCGAAAAACGGATGGAGTCGAATGTCCCACCAGATTTTTTTGGGATTGTCGATGCAACCGGTTTTCACCAGGAGCTTGCAATAATCCTCGTATTCCGAGAGCGACTCGAATGCGTCCGGAATGCCAGTGCGCGGAAAACGCTCGAACACTTTTAGCCGATAACCCTTCAGCCCCGTGTCCTGGCCGATCCAAAACGGCGAGTTAACCGAGAGCGCGTAAACGTGCGGCAAAAAATAACGCACCTGGTTCATGACATGAATGGCGATTTCGCGATCAGGGATTCCGACATGGACATGCAATCCGAAAATGAGATTCGCGCGGGCGAGGGATTGCATGTCGCGCACGATTTCCTGGTAACGCTCGCCCTCGGTGATGAGTTGATCGCGCCAATGCGAAAACGGATGCGTCCCCACCGACGCGATTTTTAATCCGCTGCGGCCGGCCAGCTCGGCGAGCTTGCTGCGAAGCTCAATCACGTGCGCGCGTGCGTGATCGATTGAATCGCAAATCTCAGTCCCGAGCTCCACTACCGATTGATGCATCTCGGGTTTGATCTGCTCCTTGAGCGTGACCTTGCCGCCTTCGAGGATTTCCTGAATGTGCGACCGCAGCTCGCGCGTCTCCGGATCGACAATCGCGAACTCCTCTTCGATGCCGAGCGTGTAGGTGTGGTCCTTTTTCGCCATGGGAGTCACAAATCTCTCTCAAAAACGCAGCGATGTCATCAGGTGGATCGAGCAGTCCCTTGCTCGATGTTAAAAATGGCGGCGAAGCCGCACTCGTCTAGCATCGCCCGCGGAGCGGACGATCCACCTTGTCGATCTTAGGCGAGTTCGCCTAACGAACGTTTCGTAACCGCGGCCTGGAGAAATTTTCCCCAGCTCAAATTGTCGCGACCGGGAACATGTTCGCGCGCTTTGCGGATCGCCATTTCGGAAACGGCTTCCACCACCCATTCGAAATTTGCCTGACCGACATTGGCCGCCTCCGCATCTGGCGCGGGATTGCAGAAATCGATCGCCACGGGAACGCCGTCGCGAATGGCGAATTCAACCGTGTTCAAATCGTAGCCGAGAAATTCGTTCAACGTCCGAACCCCCCGTTCGACTTTTTCGAGGACATCAGGCGGCGTGTTCCATTCCGTTTGGTAACGCAAGTGATACGGATGCCGGGGCTCGTACGGCATGACGCGAACATGGCGCTGATCGATCGAGTAACAGCGGAAGTACATATCGAACTTCACTTCTTCCTGCAGCATCATCACCAGCTGGCCGGTCTCGTTGTAGGCCCGGTAAAATTCTTCCGGGTTGTGCAATCGATAAACGTTTTTCCAGCCGCCGCCCGCGAATGGTTTGAAAAACGCCGGCCAACCGACGTAGCTGAAGATCGCTTCCCAATTCAGTGGATATTCCAAATTGCGAAACGATTTATCATTCGTGTCCGTTGGCGGTTGATTTGATGGCAACAAGACTGTTCGCGGAACAGCGACGCCGATCTTAGTCGCGAGCGCGTTGTTGAAAAATTTTTCGTCCGCGCTCCACCAAAAGGGATTGTTCACGACCGCAGTTCCGGTCAACGCCGCATTCTTCAGCCAGGCGCGATAAAACGGAACGTCCTGCGAAATACGATCGATCACGACGTCGTAGCCGCACGGTTCGCCTTGAATCACTTTGTCGATCTTGACGAACTCCGCCACGATATCGCGGCCGCCGGTCTTCTGATTCACCCGCTCGACAAATGCCGGCGGGAAACTGTGTTCCTGGCCAAATAGGATTCCGATTTTTTTCATGTAATGGATTTTGTCATTTCGAGCGGAGCTGAGACATCTCTAGATATTCATTAACGCCGGGCTTCAG
>JBEEHZ010000074.1:0-4577 GCA_041167705.1 Verrucomicrobiota bacterium
CCCGACGTGCTTGATTATCTCCCGATCGAGCGCGTGGTGATGTGCGGATTGATTATCGCCTTCAGCTCGGTGCAAATTTCGCTCGCTCTCCACAATGAAACGTTGCGCGAAGCCTTCCGGGCTCATCGCGAATTTATTCGGAACAATCTCAGTCGATTCGGCTGGTTCCTCCTCATTAGCGGGATCCACTTTTTCTTTCTCACAACGGCGGATGCAATCGTGCGCGGCGCTATCGCAGATCGGCTCATGGCGATGGTCCTGTGGAAATCGATTTTTGTTTTGCTGCGCGGCTTCATTACGGGATGGTTGCTCGCGTCGTGGGTCTGTTTGTTCCGGCGCGGCGAAACCGGCGAGGTTTATCAACAGGCGTGGATTGAATATTAGAAGGCTCCAGCTCGAGTCGTGAACGCGGCCGCTCAAATTACTCGAACCAGCAAATCTAATCTCGCGCTCGCTTTTGTTTCCCTGGATCGCGAACGGCGTCGCGATATCACAACTTTCTATGCCTTTTGCCGCGTGATCGATGACATCGCGGACGATGTCGATCTTAGCGTGGAAGAAAAAACCCGCCGGCTGAGCGAGTGGCGCGAATGGGTACGGATACCGCGGCCTGATGAATCCTCATTTGCCGTTGATGTGCGCGGTCTCGTGGCGAAGTACGCGCTCCCTCCCGAAATGCTCGAGGAGATCATCGCCGGTGTCGAAATGGATCTGAGCATCGGGCGTTATCAGACGTTCGAGGAACTACGGGTCTATTGTTATCGCGTGGCCAGCGCCGTTGGTCTGGTCAGCATCGAAATTTTCGGCTACCGCAATCCCGCTTGTAGGGAATACGCCATTCAGCTCGGTCTGGCTTTGCAGATCACTAATATTATCCGCGACGTCGGCGAAGATCTCCGCGATGACCGGATTTATTTGCCGCAGGAGGATCTGGCGCGTTTCAATTACTCCGAAAAAGAACTTCGAGATCGACAATACAACGACCGCTTTGTCCGGCTGATGCAGTTTGAGGCGGAGCGCGCGCGTCAATTTTTTGCTCGGGCGGCCGAAATCTTACCGCGCGAAGATCGACGATCGATGGTGGCGGCGGAGATCATGGCTTCGATTTACCGGGGACTGTTGCGACGAATGGAGCTGGACAAGTTCCGTGTCTTCGAAAAAGAATATGGCCTCAACAAATTGGAAAAGGCATGTCGGATTGCGGGGCAACTCCTCAAGCTTTTTTGAATGAGAAGAAACCGCCATCCGTCTGAGCCATCAAAACCGTAACTATAAAATATGAAAAATTGTTCAGGATTAGTTGCAGCATTGGTTTTCAGTTGTCTTGCTTTGGGCCCGCTTGCGAACTCGTGGGCGCAGGACACTCGTAATGCGAAAACTCCGAAAGTGATTAGCAAAGATGAAGCCGCCAAGAAATACCCGCCGCCGAACGGCAAGTCTTACCCGGCGGGAGGTGATTTAGCTATTATGACCGGTGGCGCGGGTGGTGGAAGCACCTGGGGATACATCAAGAGTCCGTATTCGGGCAATGTCTACGACTGTCGCAAAGGGGCGGCTAAGCCAGGAGATCTGATCTTGGACGACAGCGTAAACAAAGTCTTCGTGCGGCCGTAATCGAAACCTTCTTTTACTTGCGCGGTTCAATGGGCTAACGAAGGAATCAATATGAACAAGAAGGTTTTCACAATTGTTTGTGGCGTTGTGCTCGCCGCGTTCGGTTTGGACTCGTGCGATACGCCAACCGGCCAGGGAGCTGCGGCCGGCGCGGGCGCGGGTGCACTCATCGGTGGCCTTGCGGGCGGCGGTCCGCGCAGCGCCCTGGCCGGTGCGGCGATTGGCGCTGCAACCGGTGCGTTGATCGGTCACGCCATCCAGGAAGATCGTGCGCGCGAATATGGTCCGCCACCGCCGGGAGGTTATCCGTTCGCGCGGCCGTCGAGAAGGCCGGGCATGTTTTACAGTCCGTATACCGGACGTTCGTACGATTTGCGCGGTGTTCCGCCGGGTGGATTGACCCGCGATGTCGATACCGGCCAGTTGTTCCGCAGGCCGTAATAGGAATTGATTACTTCGGAGACGCGTTGATCTCTTCCCGGAGGTCAACGCGTTTTCTTTTGCAGTGCGTCCACCAGCGCCTTCGCTTCGTCGGTCATCTTTAATAGCTCGGGCCATTGCCGGTGATAATTTTCGCCCGGCAATTTGCGCGTCGCGTCGAAACCCATGTGCGAACCAATATTTTGCTCGCTCGGCGCGTGATCGAGTGAATCACTCGGATTTTTGATGACGGTTGTGTCTCGTGCGGGATCGGTGTTGGCGCAAAGGCGGAACAACACTTCGCTGGTGTTGTGCACGTCGCAGTCTTCGTCTACGACCACGATGTATTTGCTGAACATCATCTGTCCCATCCCCCACAAGCCGTGCATCACCTTGAATGCTTGATACGGATATTGTTTCCGAATGCTGACGAACACGAGGTTGTGAAAAACGCCTTCGGCCGGCAGCGTCATGTCCACCAGCTCAGGAAAATTCATTTTGAACACCGGCAGAAAGATCCGGACGACTGCGTCGCCAATGTAAAAATCCTCCATCGGCGGAATTCCAACGATGGTCGTTGGATAAACCGCGTCCCGTCGGTGCGTGATTGTGGTCAGATGAAAAACGGGATAGTCCTCGACCGCGGTGTAATAACCGGTGTGATCTCCGAACGGTCCTTCCGGCCGCATCTCGCCAGGTTGGACGTAGCCTTCTAAAACAGAATCGACATCGGCCGGGACCTCGAGATCGATCGTCTTGCATTTCACCATTTCGATCGACTTGCGCCGCAAGAATCCAGCGAACAAGATTTCATCGAGCCCGTCGGGCAGTGGCGCAGTAGCAGCAAACGAAAGTGCGGGATCGCCTCCGAGCGTGACTGCGACCGGCATCCGCTCGTTGCGCTCATAATAGCGCTTGCCGTGGCGGGCGCCCACTTTGTGCACTTGCCAATGCATGGCAGTCGTTCGTTCATCAAAAACCTGCATCCGATAAACACCGACGTTGCGCGCGCCGGTTTCGGGATCGCGTGTGTGCACGTTCGGCAGCGTGATGAAACGCCCGCCATCTTTTGGCCAGCATTTCAAAATCGGCAGATCGCGCAGCGAAAAATCATCGGTCCTTCCGGCATCGGACTCGATGTTGTGGACGATTTCCTGACAGGGCGCGTCGCGAACTTGTTTCGGTCGTGCATGTAAAAGATGAATTCCCTGTTTGAGTAAACTCCAGCCTTCGCGCAGATCGGTCGGCGGTTTTGCTTTGAGAATGAGCTGAATCTCCTGTGCAATCTCCTCGATGCTTTCTCGGCCGAGCGCCGTCGCAATCCGCTTGCGCGATCCCATTGTGTTGATCGCCACCGGAAATTTCGAAATCTTTCCATCGGTAACAGGCTGCTCGAACAGCAGCGCCTTTCCGCCGCCGGGGGATTTCATCTCGCGGTCGGCCCATTCCGTAATGAGCAGGTTGGTGTCGACCGGATCGGCGACGCGCGTCAGCTCGCCGGCTTGTTCAAGCTTTTCGAGAAAATGTCGAAATGAGCGGTAAGCCATGAGTGCGCTGTCGCTACACTGGCGTGCTCGGCGTTAGTACGCGACCAGAATTTATCGGTTCGGCGGGACCAAATACTGGAACGACATCACGCGTCCGTTTGAAAACGTGACCGTCCGATAGGGGACCGAAATGGTTGGCGGAATGTAGGAGTAATAAAAAGGGTCGTAGAACGGATCGCCAAAGAAAACGAACCGCCCATGATGATGCGTCCGAAACACGCCAACGCCGCCACCAAAACCGCCGTAAAATCCTGGGCCAAATCCCGGACCGTATCCATAGTACGGATAATAGGCTGAGCCATACGGCGCGTAGCGATTTTCGATGTAGATCCACGTTTCGGTAGGACGGCCGCGCATTTCGCCGGAAGTTTTCTGGTCGGGCGAGCCCCACGCCAACCAGACTGCGTCCATCGACATGCCAGAGCGAATTTTCCCTGCTCGAACCAATGCCTGATCGCTCGGCGAAAGCGAATTGAACATGTCCTGATGCTCGGAAATCCGGTTCTCCAGCGTCTCGCAACTTGTTAGGCACAGCCCGACAGCTGCCAAACCTAACAACAGCGTCTTGGAAATTCTTTTCATAAAAAATGATACAGCCGCGACATGGTCAGTCAATTTTCCCAGCTCCTTGATTCAACCCCGGGAAAATCGTAACGTTGCGTCCAATGGAAGATCGTTACGGCCATCTCATCTCCTATCTGCGCGTCTCGATCACAGATCGTTGCAATGAACGTTGCAACTATTGCATGCCGCGCGAGCTCCAGGAATGGCTGCCGCGCGAGGAGGTTCTCAGTTACGAAGAAACCTTGCGCCTTATCCGGATCGCGGCCGATTTAGGCGTAACAAAAGTGCGCGTCACCGGCGGCGAACCGCTCACTCGCCGCGATGTCGTCGATTTCGTTCGCCAGATTCCAAAAATCACTCAGATCAACAGCCTCGGAATTTCGACGAACGGAACGTTGCTCACGCGTGAAATTGCGGCGGGACAAACAATGG
>JBEEHZ010000075.1:0-5087 GCA_041167705.1 Verrucomicrobiota bacterium
ATTGCTTCTGCCTAACATGGAGCTTCAGAACAAGTCTCAGGGCAAGAAATTCGTCGCCACCTCTGCAGTGATCGAGCTCCGGGGCAGCGTTGTAACATTTTTGCAGCTGCCAAACCGCGCGGAATAATCGTTCGTCGATACGCACGAACTTACAACCACGGAATATCCTTCCCGCTCATTCAGTACTGGACGCACAATTTCCTCGACCCAAGATCGAAGCGCAAGCACTCGAGAACCGGTGAGAACATCATCCGTTCGCGACGTTCACAGCGCGAACGTTCCTCACAAGGGTGGAACCAGTCGAATGTTCGCCGACCAACATCAGTTTCGAGAGCAGGGCAAAAGTCAAAAATCGTTCGATCGGCAAAATCCGCCCCTGACCATCGACCAAGTGCGGGAGCTGTTGAATAAAAATAAATAGCGCGCTCGGTAGAGGCGGCTGTCCTCAGCCGCAATCGTGGAAATCTTTGCCGTCGAGGACGGCGGCCGCTACAATTCCGAATCATGCGACCGGATGAGGCCCTGGCGTTTCTAAAAAAAGGCACCGCCCAAATCCTTAGCGAAGCGGAGCTACGCGAAAAGCTGGCTCTCGGCCGGCCGCTCCGCATCAAGCTCGGTGTCGATCCAACGACAGCCGACATTCACCTCGGTCACGCAGTGGTGCTGCGGAAGCTGCGGGAATTTCAGGATCTCGGACATCAAGCTGTTCTCATTATCGGCGATTTCACTGGAATGATTGGCGACCCGAGCGGTCGGTCCGCTACGCGACCGCACTTGACGCACAAAGAGGTGCTCCACAATGCCCAAACGTATCGGGAGCAAGCCTTCAAGGTTCTCGATCCTGGTCGCACTGAGACCGTTTGTAACGGCGATTGGTTTCGCGCCATGTCGTACGAAGATGTGATTCGACTGAACAGCCGGGTCACGCTTCAACAGATGCTGCAGCGAGAAGATTTCCGCGGACGGATTGACAATCAACACCCCATCCACGCGCACGAAATTCAATACCCCATAATGCAAGGCTGGGATTCAGTCATGGTGAGGGCCGATGTGGAACTCGGCGGGACTGATCAGCTCTTCAATATTTTAGTGGGGCGCGATTTCCAAAAGGAAGAAAACCAGGCGCAGCAGGTTGTCCTGACGATGCCGATCCTCGAAGGGCTCGATGGCGTGACAAAGATGAGCAAGAGCCTCGGGAACTTCGTTGGGGTAAGCGAGCCGCCCACCGACATGTTTGGGAAACTGATGAGCATCTCGGATAAATTGATGGTGCGTTATTATGAGGTCTTGCTCGGGCGCGAGCTGCCGAAAGACGCGAATCCGTTTGAAGCGAAAAAGCAGCTCGCGTTTGAGATTGTGCAAACTTATCACTCGGCGGAGGTCGCGCAGAGAACGCTGGCCGACTGGAACGCCCGTTTTAGCCAGAAGCGTTTGGACGAAGCAGATCTTCCCACATTTGCGGCCGTTACTGATGAATCCGTCACGGTCGTTGCGGCCGCTTACTCGCAAGGTTTTGCCATCCAGAAGTCACGCGCGGAGGTGAGTCGATTAATCAAACAAGGTAGTGTCCAACTCGACGGTGAGAAGATTGTCGATCCAAAATCAAAAATCTCACTGCAGCCGGGGCAGATCCTGCGCCTCGACAAGACCCACGCGGTTCGAATCAAGTAGAAACAAAAAGCACGGAGCCGAAGCCCCGTGCTTTTTGTTTGGACTCTATCTTGGAAACTTAGGCTGCTGCCGCAGTCTCAAACAACGGAACGATCGGCAGGCGCTCAACGTAGGACGTAGCGATGCCTTCGAAGTGCGCCCGGATGCTGCGAAGTTCTGCGTTCACAAAAGTATCAACGAAGTGCAAGTGGCGATCGAGCCATGCGAATATGCGGTTCTTGATCCGGTAATGGATCGCAAGTGTGATCTCGGTGCAGGTTGGCCGGATCTCGCTGAAATCAACCAGGCCCATCACTTCGATATTTCCGCCGACTGATTCAAAAGCGAATTGGTCCTCTGAATCGCAATCCACCGCCAAAAGCGTAGTGCGAGCTTCAAAACCGAGCGGACCGCGAAAACTGAAGTCCACCGTTTTTGACGAGGTCACCTTCGCCTTGGTTACCATGAGAAACTGCCGTTTATAGGATTGAATGCTGGTCAGTCGAGCTTTGGACTCAGCCAGCGGCTGACTCATATGGAACGTTTTTTCTAGGAGCATATTTTAATAGGGTTGTTGCCAGAAAGCTTTAGCAACGGAGGTGCCACCCTAATTTACCTGGGGAGCGAGTCCAAACGGATCCAATTTGTGTAACGTTTATTTACACTTGTGTCCCTTTGATTGACAGACACACCTGCCCGGAATTCCCCAAAATAGCTCTCTATTCCAACTGAATTTTGCTGTTTTTGGCCTCTAAATCAGGCAGCAGGGGAACATCCAGAATCCTGGCAAAATGTCCGCGTTTGTTATGGAGGCGACGCCCTGACCAATCCCGTTCAAAACTACGGCGGCGCACCGCTAGCCGGCCTCCTGAGCGCTTGGACAGTCAGGCGCGGATTCTTTTGAAGGCAAAATCAATCTCACGCTGCCCGTGCGTGCTGCGCGACGATGGTCTCCATCATCGATCGAAAAATCATCGCGCCATCGGCGCTTCCAAGTCGCGCGTCGCAAGCCCGGTCCGGGTGCGGCATTAGCCCGAAGACGTTTCCCTCTCGATTACAGATGCCAGCGATGTTTTCGATCGAGCCGTTCGGATTCGCTTCGGGAACAAGTCGACCCCGATCGTCGGCGTAACGCATAATCACTTGTCGATTATGATTTAGATCCTGCAGTGTCTTATCATCCGCGAAATAGCATCCTTCACCATGAGCGATCGGCATGCGGAGCAGAGTCCCTTCTGGACAGCCGTGCGTGAACAGCGAATCTGGCGCTTCCACTCGGAGCGTCACCATCTCGCAAACAAATCGCAGTGATCGATTGCGCACGAGCGCGCCCGGAAGAAGACCGGCTTCACACAAAACTTGGAAGCCGTTGCACGTGCCAAGCACGAGTTTCCCTGCCCGCGCCTCATTGATCACCGTCTTCATGATCGGCGAAAAACGCGCGATCGCGCCACAACGCAGATAATCGCCATAAGCAAAACCACCTGGAAGGACGATCGCTTCGTAATCGCGAAGTGATGTCTCTTTGTGCCAGACATAATCAGCCTGTAGACCTTCGATGCTGTTGACACCCGCAACGCAATCCTGGTCGCAGTTCGACCCGGGAAATTGGATGACGGCAAACTTCATCTCGATCTAATGAGTCAATCCTTTGAGGCGTTGTTCTTCGTGATAGTCATTCACCACCAATGCGGCATGAATAACTCCCGGGATCCAGCCAAGCAGCGTCAAAAGGATGCTGAGAAAAAAACTCGCGATCCGGCCGGTCATCAGGACCGCCAACGGCGGCAGCACCACACAGAAAAAATACCGCAACGCTTTCATTTGTTCTATTTTCTAGCCTCTGACGCCTTTTCGTTGTTTGTCTTGACCAGTTCGTAGTCTTCGATCACGGGATTGGAAAGAAGGTCGCGGCAAAGGCTGTGCAACCGTTTTTCAAGATCGACATCTTCTCCGTCGACGTTGATTTCCATATATTTGCCGATTCGAACGCTGCGGACTTCCGGCATGCCGAGGTGACGCATCGCATCGCGGACCGCATTTCCCTGCGGATCGAGCACTGCCTCTTTCGGTTTGACAATCACATTAACTTTCACGTCTCCCACGCTAACGCGGATTTGCCGCGCAACAAGCGCAAGGCTGCGCCTTTACGACATGGGCGATCCGCGCGAATATCGCCGCGAATGCAACCCATCGGTTGGCGAATTCCAGCGGCCTGGCTGACCCTCTGCGTCGTTTGGAGTTCTACCTGGCTCGTGATCAAAGTCGGATTGCGTGATTTGCCGCCCGTTTCTTTCGTCGCGCTGCGATTTGTCGTCGCAATCGCCGTTTTGATCGTGGTTTCGCTCGGTCGGACGCGTCTGCTACCGTCGCGCCGATCCGATTATCTGATCCTCGCTGTTACGGGCGTGCTGATGTTTGCCTTGAACTACACGCTGTTGTTCTGGGGTGAACTTCATGTTTCTTCGGGCCTTGCTGCCGTGTTGCAGGCCACCATCCCAATTTTCGGAATGTTCTTTGCGCATTGGATGTTGCCAGACGAGCCGCTGCGTTTGCAGAAGCTTTTAGGCGCAGTGGTGGCGATCGGAGGGGTCGCCCTGATTTGCGGACGTCTTCTTGATTTTGGCGGTGTGCTTGCGTTCTGGGGCGGGGTCGGAATCGTTTTTGGCGGCGCGAGCGCCGCTTTCTCCAATGTGCTAATGAAAGCGCGCCGGATCCAACTCGCGCCGGCAATGCTCGCTGCGTGGCAAATGATTTTCGGTACTGCGCCGCTACTTGTCCTCGGTGTGATCGTCGACGGGAATCCGGCGCATTTTCATTGGAGCAAAATGTCGATCTTCTGTTTGCTCTACCTTGCAGTCATTGGCTCATCGCTGACTTTCCTGCTCCTCTACTGGCTGCTGCCGCGCATGTCGGTAACGAATCTTCAAACAATTTCTCTTATCACGCCGCCGGGAGCGGTGATGCTGGGTTGGGCGCTCGGCGGTGAAAAGTTTCCACTTTGGTCGCTATTGGGCGGTGCAGTCGTGCTCGTTGGCGTATGGATGATTTTCCGCCGAACGAAAGATCCGACCTTGGTCGAAGCTGAAATCGGGATTCCTGATCGCGCTGATACGGTGGACCCGTCCGCATGAAGGATCGCGTTCCGTCGGGCTTTAATTACGGGCCGTGGCTGGTCGGTCTCGGCGCCGCCCTTTGGGGGACCGAGAGCGCGTGGCGCATTCCGCTTAACGAATTATTCGATGCCGACGTCATCGTCTTTTGGGAACACGTTCTGATTCTGTTCATGTTCCTGCCGCTGCTTCTGCCGAATCTCGGCGAGCTGCGTAAGATCGACATCTCCACTTGGGGCTATTTGCTCTTTTCCGGTTTCGCCGGCTCAGCCGTCGGCACCATCTTTTTCACGCTCGCGCTCAAACACGGAAATCCGACCGTCG
>JBEEHZ010000076.1:0-8913 GCA_041167705.1 Verrucomicrobiota bacterium
ATTCCGGACTTCAAAGTCGATCCGGGCGCCGATGGCTGGCAAAAGAGCGCCCCAGTACAGCTCGATCTAAAAACGGTTTCGGCCAAAAAATAGTCCGAGCGCATTGTAAGATCGACATTTGCAGGGCGGGCGATCTATAATCGCCGCGACGCAAAACCTTCCTCCGCTGACGAAGGGCCCGCTACCACATGAAAAAAGTCGCGATCGTTTACTGGCTGCTTCCGGCGAAACCGGAGCGGGATTTGTTTTGTGAAGTGGTGCGGATTCTTCGTAAAGAATTCCGGGCGCCGAATTTTGAGCCACACCTGACGCTGTTTTCGACAGCGAAAGATCAACAACCGCCGAAGCAAGTTTTGAAACAGATTTCAATACAACCGATTCGGCTGACTACAGGCGGGGCCGGTTTTTCATCCGAGTTCACAAAAACACTTTTTGTCCGGTTTAAATCAAGTCCGGCGCTGAGAAAGCTGATGACTGAGCTTAGCCGCGCCGCAAAATCACGAGCAAAGGCCCCCAGCGATCCGCACGTGAGTTTGCTTTACAAAAAACTGCCGGGCTCAGCGAAGAAGCAACTTGCCGCAGTGATGAAGCTGCCTTTTCGTAGCGTTGTTTTTGATTCCATCGCAGCTGTGCGGTGCCCCTCGCCATCGCGGACGAAGGCCGATGTTGAGGCATGGAAAATTCTGGCCACAAAATCGCTGCGCCGATAACGAATTGAAATCTTGCCCATCGGTTCGAGTTTTATCTTCCGATGGAATCGAAAACGAAAATTTTCGGCGAGCACGACCCGGCCACGATCAAGCAGATCGAAACCTGTGTTGCGACCGGTGGCGAGCGCGCCGTGCTTTGCGCGGATGGCCATAAAGGTTATGCCCAACCGATCGGCGGCGTAGTTGCCTACAGGGACAAAATTTCGCTGAGCGGTGTGGGCTTTGACATCGCCTGCGGCAATCTGGCGATTAGGACTGACGCCAAACGCGAACAAATTGCGTCGAAGATCGACAAGATCATGGACGACGTAGTGCGCGAAATTTCATTCGGGATCGGACGCAAAAGCAAAACGCGCGTCGAACACGAATTGTTCGACGATCCGGCGTGGCAGCTGAAACCGATCGGCAATCTGAAATCGATCGCGGCCGAGCAGCTCGGCACCGTGGGCGGTGGAAATCATTACGTCGATATTTTCGCGGACGAACAGGACCGGATCTGGGTCGGCGTGCATTTTGGCTCGCGCGGGCTCGGACACAAAACTGCCACTCATTTTTTGAAAGCGGCCGGCGGAAAGGACGGGATGGACGTGCCGCCGACAGTGGTCGATGAAAAATCAGAGATTGGGCTGGATTATCTCGCGGGAATGCAGTTGGCCGGCCGCTACGCGTATGCGGGGCGCGAAGCAGTGGCGAGACACGTGGTGAAAAGCATTTTGGGCGCGCAGATTGTCGAGGAAATTCACAATCATCACAACTTTGCCTGGCGCGAAAAACATGATGGCGAAGAGTTTTGGATCGTGCGCAAAGGCGCGACGCCGGCATTTCCCGGACAGAAAGGATTTGTCGGCGGAAGCATGGGTGACGACGCGGTGATTGTCGAAGGCGTCGATTCGCCCACTTCGCGCGAAGCGCTTTTTTCCACAATCCACGGCGCGGGGCGAATCATGTCGCGCACGGCGGCAAAAGGAAGATTCGTCAAGGTGGGCAACAAACGAATCCGCCAGGACGGACTCGTTAGGCACGATGAGATGATGAAATGGTTACACGACCGCGGAATTGTTTTGCGCGGCGGCGATTTGGACGAAGCACCGCAAGCGTATCGACGATTGCCAGACGTATTAAACGCTCACGCGGGGACGATTCGCATGTTACACACTTTGCGGCCGCTCGGTGTGGCGATGGCCGGACGCGATATCGTCGATCCTTACAAGGATTGAAGCGAAGCGATCAGGGTGTGGCGCTCGCAGAAACCTCGGGAACCGGCGTCGCAGATGCAGATGTCGATGCTGCGGAAGATGGTGCCAGAGTTGGCGATGGCGAAGATAATGGAGTTGGACTAGGTGAAACGCCGGCGATTTTCGCCAGTTCATCTTCGAGGAGATGTTTTTCTTCGATATAGATCGGACCGCGTTTCGCGACCTGGATGTATTCCTTGGCACCATCGGTCTGATTTTCATCCAGAAGCAAAACTGCCGCGTAAACTGCGGCATGCGATTCATGCAATGCTTCAGGCGGCAGCTTTTGCAGAATCTCGAGCCCCTCGGTGGAGCGACCCTGCACATAAAGTGAGAATGCATAAGTCACCGCGCAGCTCACGTCATTCGGTGCGCGCTCGTAAGCTTGCTTGGCCAACTGCTGCGCTTGTTTTGTATTCTGATCGATGTTTAAGCCGAGTCGCGCGAGATTGGTGATGATTCCAATCTCGTTAGGTGAGGCTTCGTGTAGGCGCTGGAGGACATCGTAAAGTTTTTTGAGATCATTCTTCCCGCGATAAAGACGATAAAGTGAGTCGAGCGCTTCGCGCCGGTTGGCCGGAGTGTGCGAAAGGCGCGACCAAAGTTCTTCGCTTTCGATCGCCAAATTCCATTTGCTCGCCAGACGCGCGAGGTTGATTTCACTATCCGGCCGATCAGCCGCGGCATGGAGCGCCGCGCGCCAGAGCGTGTCGAATTCAGCATCGGCGCTGGATTGGCGTGATTGGCGCGAGGCAAAGCCTTGATACGCGAGCCGGAGATAATCTTCTTCTCCCCAGGATTCGCTACGTGTCCAACGCCGCAAGCGGGACCAGTTCTTCAGTTCGGCAAAGGCGGCGGCGATGGCGATGGCGGGCGGCGGTTTGGCGGTTGTGGCCGCCGGTAATTTGTCCATCCATTTTACAACCTCAGGCGCAAGACCGTTTTCGTTCATCCAACCCATCAAGAGCGCGAGGTCACCCGAGTTGCGCGCCGCGACCGGTTTCACCTTTTCCAGAAGCGCGTCGAATTTCTTCGCGTCCAGCTTCCGATAGAAATTGAGGCAAAGAAGATAATCGCCAAAAGCGACCTCCGGCGACATTTGCAATTGTTGGGCGAATCGATCGGCGGCTTGGATATCATTGCGATCGACAGCGTCGTTGAGCAATGCACGCAGTGCCCCGGTCCGAAACTCCTGGACTTGCGTGAGATGCTCCAGATTGGCGCGCGCCCGCTGACTTTTCTCCGGATCTGGTGAGCGGACCTGGAGCGCAGCGAGATTGAACTTATAAAGATCGTTCTTGGGATCCTTATTTACGGCGATATCAAATTGCTGTTCTTGTTCGGCAAGATTTCCTTCAGCCCTCGCCAGCCAGCCGGCGACGATATGAAACTGCGCCTGGTCCTGGGCCCGCGGCGCAACACGCTCCAATGTCTTGCGCGCGAGATCGATCTGGCCGAACCGGAGCGCGGCCGAGGCGAGGTTAAGCTGGCTGTCGATGTTATCCGGCTGCAAACGTGCGATCTGCGCCCGCCACGAAACTGTTTCTTCCGAGTTCTGTTTTTCGGTAGTTTCAGCCAGGATGTAAAAAGCGGGAAGTGAATCGCGGTGACGCTCGACGACCTGACGCGCCAGGCGATTCGCCTCAACGTAATCTTTTTTGTCCAGCATTGCGTTGGCACGCTTGAGCAATCGCGTTTCGTGCCAGCCGCTGTAAAGCTTGGAGCCGTAAGTTCCAAAAACAATAATGAACAACAGGGCGGCCGCGGCCGCGCCGACGTAAAGCGCCACCCGCACTGGCGGCAAATGAAGGCGAAAATTCGAAAACGATTCGACACCGGGTAAAGATCGGCTGCGTCGTTTGCGCCGCACGCGTCTGATTTTTTCCGGCATCTAATCTTTATGCGTTGCGCCGTCCTAGAATGCAACTGGCGGGTGGAGAACAATCCGAGCGGAAGCCTTAGGTTTGCTCCGCTTCTCGAACAACCGGAACATTCCCAACCTGCTCGCGTGCTCGTTCACGCACGCGAGGACTCCAAACGTATCGTGCGAGGAGCACTTTGATGGTGGCGGTTAATGGAACGGCCAGAATCGGTCCGAGCAAACCGCCGATCAACAATCCCCAAACAAAGATGGAGACAATGACGGTCATTGGATGCAGTCCGACCGATTTCCCGACGATACGCGGCGCGTAAAACATTCCCTCGAGATTTTGCACGACGATGAATATGGCGGTCACGATGAGCGGGTGCGTCCAGTCGCCCCATTGAAATGCCGCGATCAGGACCGCCGGCACCCAGCAAATCACAATGCCAATGTACGGAATCATTGTCAGAATCACGACGAGAAGGCCGATGAGCGGTGCGAAATTGAGACCGAAAAGCGTAAGGATGCTTCCAATGAGTGTTCCGTCGACCAGGCAGACGAGCAATTGGCCGCGAAAATAAGCAATGGTGTAACTATTGATCTCGGATAGAGCCGCAGCGATCTCGTCCTTTAAAGGCGACGCGCGAATGGGAAGATAATCTTTCCATCTCTTTTCGATCCGGGGTCGTTCCTTTAAAAGGAAGAAAAGATAAATCGGCACCATGATCAGACTCAGCAGAAATCCGGTGATGCCGAGAAATCCGCCGATGCTTTTTTTGACGATATTCCAAATTTTTTCAGCCAACGTGGGCAGATAGCGCTCGAGATTCGGAATAATTTTCCCGGCTTTGGCTTCAAGTTGCTGCCGCTCGACCGAACTGATTTTAGCCGGCGCCGCGGAAATCGTCTCGACCGGTGACGCGGTTGCTTCCGGCAGAGGAGTCGACGTCGCAGTAGGACTGGGCGCCGCCGCATGCGGAGGTGGCGTTCCGAGCAAGAAATTGACCAGACTCGATGATTCGGATTTCCCGCGACCGACAGTTCCCCCGACCACGCGGTTATACTGAACGATAAGATCGACAATGCGGTCGCGTGCTTTTTGGGTGTAACCAGGAAGTTCCCTGGCGAAGTTCGCGCTCTGCATCGAGATAGTCGGCACGACCCACCAGACCAAACAGGTTAAGGCGATGAAGACGCTGGCAAAAATAACTCCGATAGCCATGCCGCGGCCCATTTTGCGGCGGCAGAGTTCCGTCACAAGCGGATCGAGCAGGTAGGACAGAATCACTGCGATCGCGACGGGAATTAATATTGGTTGGAGAAAACTGATGAGACTTGCGCCGACATAAACTACCGCGCCGGCGATAACGATGAGCAGAACAACAAAGAGAGCGGTGAGCGCAGCCCACATCGTTCTTTTTTGCCAGGGGGTTGGATATGCGCTCATGCAATAGGAAGCTACTTCACGCCGTCGCCTGAAAGCGACAAGCTGGAAACGGAAGTGATCTTAATGAATCTGGTTTGCATTAGGAGGCTGACCTTTGCTCATTTTTGTTTTCGCATTGTCGATCTTGTCGGCCAGCTTTTTGTTTTGCGGGACGAGGTTGAGCGCCTTTTGCCACGCATCTAAAGCCTGGGCAGATTTGTTCAATTTCGCGTAGGCGTCTCCAATGTGTTCAAGCACAACCGGGTCGTCGCGGCTCAGCTTTTGCGCAGCACGGAGGAGATCGCTCAATGCTTGATCGAATTTATCCTGCCGGAACTCGAGCCATCCCAGAGTGTCAATGTACGCGCCATTATTCGGATCGGCTTGCAAAGCGAGCTTAATCATTTGCTCGGCTTCATCGAGATGGGTGTCGTGCTCGACCCACATGTAGGCCAGGTAATTATAAGCGTCAGCGGCGTTAGCCGGATCAACGGCAATGGATTTTTTAAAAAGATCCGCCGCTTTGTCATAAAGACCGGCTTGCTCTGCGGTCGCGCCATAGTCGAAATAAAAGCGCGCGTTGGCAATTTCGGCACCTTCAGCTTCGGCTTCATGCAAAGCTTCTTCGAATGTGGCGACCGCTTCCTGAAAATGCTTCGCTTCGCGCTGAGCGATGCCCAGGTAGTAAACGATCTCCGGCATTTGCGGAAAGTGTTGCCGTGCTTCGCTCAGAACTTTGACCGCCCGCTCGTTCTCCTTCAACGGACCAAGAAGCAACTCGGCCAAATGAAGATATGGGCTGGCGCGACGAGGATTGATGGTCAAACTCTGCTCGTAATTAGCAGCAGCTTTCGCAAACCCTGCTTTGGCCTGGTCGGTCTTTTTCTCGCGTTCCAAAGCGCGGGCGGCATCATCCAGCAACCCAGCCAACAAATCGTAGGGTTGGTATGTTTCGGGATGTTCCTTGATGATCGCTTCCAGCATCTCAATGGCCTTATCGCGTTGATTCGTTAAAACGAAACCGGTGGCAAGTTTCTCCCGCGCATTCGTATCGTCCGGTTCGAGCTCGAGCAGACGCAAGTAGAGCGGGATGGCTTCCTTAACTTGCTGGGTGGCGGCGTAATAATCGCCGACGTCTTTAAGCACAGCCGGATTGTCGGCGGCATGACTGGCCGCCTTTTTGAAGATGTCGTTGACTCGCGCTATTTCATCAGGCTTGGAAGGCCGGTCGGGTTTAAAAATAATCGAGGCGTAAAGTTTCCCGAGCCGGGCCCAAAACACGGGGTCGTCATTCTTGATCTCGGCGGCGCGATCGAGCGATTGCAGCGCCTTCTTCTCATCTCCCGCTGCCAGCGCTATTTCGCAAAGGCGCTCGTAGGCCTCAATGTTGTGCGGATCGAGCGCAATGGCTCGATTGACGTAATCGATGGCTTGATCGGTGCGTCGAAGATATTTTGCATAGATGAATGCGAGCTGCAGTAAAGGTCCGGACGCGTTCGGATTTGCTTTGATTGCGTCTTTCAAAATATCGATAGCCTGCGGAAAATCATCCTCTCGCGTAAGCAGCGCAGCGACCCGCGAGGCCAGATCCGCCTCTCCGGGATCGACGTCGAGCACTTTGCGATAGGCAGCCAACGCTTTGTCCATTTCGCCGTTTTCCTCCAGCGACATGCCATCAACAAAGTGGGCCAGGGCCTCTGCCTTATGCTCCCCTTCGGCGCGAAGCAAAAGGTCTTTAGGCGGCGTCATGAATACTGAGTCCTCTTGGCGGACGGATTTCTTTGTCGGCACCGCGCTTGGCGATGCCTGAGGACTTGGCACAACAGGCCGCGGCCGAGCCGTGACAGACGTGGCCAGGGTCAGGAAAAATGCCCCAAAGACCAGAAGATGGAGAATCCGCTGAAACCGGATGTTGGGCTCCATCATGTTGCCGACTTTAGTCGCGCGAAACCCTGCACGCAAACATTCGCGCCGTTGGCCTAACGAATGAAAAAACTACGATTTGTATCGTAAGCGTTTTTTGTGGCGGTTCGCCCGCATGCGCTTGCGACGCTTATGCTTTGAAATTTTCGCCTTACGTCTTTTTTTCAGGGAACCCATATAGAGGAATTTGCGCCAGCGATGTCGATCCAAACACGAAGCGCGTCCGATTTCAACTGGTTGTTATGAGAGACCGCGCTTTTCGCAATGCTTTTTTATCGGGCTGGTGGGATTTGAACCCACGGCCTCCTGCACCCGAGGCAGGCGCTCTACCAAGCTGAGCCACAGCCCGAATTTCATTACCAGCAAGATCCCGCAATGCGACGCACTATGTCGCGCATTTAACCGGCCATGGCAAGCAGGCATACAGAAGCTTTACTCCGGGCGGTGCTGGAATTAGGGGGCGGAGCCTCCAATCCGAGTAAGTGTTCAAAAAATTATCGCTCAAATCCTAGGGAGAGCGAGCTTTGGCTCTCAATTATGAGAGAAATTATGGAATTTCTCAACCAAATTAGGGTTTATCGCAGGAGCGAGAAAATAGGCATAATCTCTGCTAATTTCCATAGTCAACCGCTAAGCATGAAACTCCGACCAAACCAACCGAGCGCTGCAATGACCTTCCCGGAAGTTCTCGTTGCTGTCTTGTTGTTGGCAATCTTTTGCGCGTCGGTCTTCGAACTGAACGCCGTCTGTCTTCGTTATATCGACGCAAGTAAAGAATCAATCGCCGCGCTGCAAAGCGTGCACGACCGCTGCGAAGTTTTGCGCAACGTGGCCTTTACCGATCTGACGACACAGAGCTATGTCCAGTCGCTTCTAGCCGCAGCCCCGAACAGCTCCGATTTTTGTAAGAAAGCAACTGAGGTCGTTAAAATCAGCGCCTATCCGACTGCGAACGGCGTTACCCAGTTTACGCGCTCTCCTAACGGCGTAGTCACCAACGATTTGACCGCCACCGACCTCGGTACCTCCCTCGTTCAAGTAGATGTCTCAACCTCATGGAACATGCTCGGTGGTCGGGCGCGTTCAGAAACAACTAGCACTATTATATCTAACGGAACCAAAAAATGAAACTTAAGACCTCGCAAAAAATAGCCGGCTTCACCCTTGGTGAAATGCTGGTCAGTCTCAGCCTTAGCTCAATCGTACTCGGAGCTGCCATCACTTCGGGCGTTTCGCTTCAGAAGAGCTTCAGTGCAGTGGACAATTATTTCACCACTCACATGCAGCAGATTCGTATCATTGATTACTTGAACCGCGATGTGAAACGCGGATTGATCGTCACTACTTCAGTCGATCTACAAACAGTCACGATGTCCGTTCCCAGCTACATCATTCAATCAGGGGACCCCGAGGCAGTCGCAAACCCATCGTTGGTGGGGACGCCGCGCACACCCACAGTCGCCTACACTTCCAGTGGTTGGCAGGTTAATTACAGTCCATCGACCACGACGGTCGTATACTCTATTAGTGGAAGCTCTATCTTACGGACCGAAAACGGTGTCGTCACCACAATCGCTTCAAGCACTGATCAGTTGGTTCCGAAGAGCACTGATGTTGAGCTGGCAAATACCGAGTGCGCCAACACTTCGGTAACGTTCTTGCCAATCTTCACGTCCGGAAACGCAGTGGCTTCACGCACGGGAACGAGCATGTACGCGACAGCCTATCTGCGAAATAAGCGCCGCGGTTAACCCC
>JBEEHZ010000077.1:0-4936 GCA_041167705.1 Verrucomicrobiota bacterium
TTTGCTTCCGGTGCGACCAGCGGAGCATTCTGCTGATCCAGGGGCGCTTGGCCTCACGGCTTCAACGCCGCCGAAGCGCATCTTTCTCTGCACGTTTCTTATCTGATCCAAAGAGCCTGATGCCGGAGGTGTGCCCATTTGGCGGCACGCCTGGTCTTCAACGGAGCTCTTGGATCAATGAAAATATTTTACCGATTACTTTTTTATCTATCTTTAGTTTCAATCAGTCGCGCCGAATCCGGCGAGGCCGGGTCCGAAGCGCAACGCGCTCGCATTTCGTTAGGCGAAGTGACGAGCATCGTGCTGGCGAATAATCCAGCGATCCAGCAGGCACTTAGGAAGTGGGGCGCCGCCAAAGCGCGCGTCACCCAGGAAGGTGCATGGGATGATCTCAGAGTCAGTGGCAGCTCGCGCGCGGCGCGGTTTGTCGACGTCGCGCCTAACGCATTCACCGACCAAATGGTTTCTGTTGAGCAGATCATTCCACTCACCGGAAAGAACTTATTGCGCGCGCGCGTTGCTGCGGCGGATGCAGTGGCAGCGTTGGAGCAGGCTCGGCGCGAACAATTGGATGTCCTGGCAAAGACGCGCGCGTCCTATTTCCGATTGGCTAACGCGTATGCGCAATTGGAATTGAATCGAAAGAATCTCGTCTCGTTGCGTCAGATCGCCGAGGTGAGCCGCTCCCGTTACGAAGTTGGGAAGGCGAATGCGGCGGAACCGCTCGCAGGTGAAGTTGAAGCGAGCAAACTGCTCGAATCCGAGCAGGACATTTTACGAAACATTTCCGCCGAACAATCACAGCTTAACGTGCTGATGAATCGCGACGCCTTCGCGCCGCTCGGTCAGCCGGAAGAAATACGAATCACTTCGCTCGACGTTTCGATGGACGACGCGCGAGCGCTGATGCTGGCGAGCCGGCCAGAAATCAAAATCGCGCAAGCAAAGATCGACATGGAAAAGTCGCGAGTCGATCTCTCGCGTCGAAACTGGATTCCTGATCCGGCGATCAAAGTCGAAGCGCAGCGTTACAACGATTCCGGGCAGGCTGCGAGCGAAGTTGACGCCGGAGTTTCGTTCACAGTGCCGTGGGTAAATCCCCGCAAGTACTCGGCCGCTGTTCGTGAAGCGAAAGAAAATCTTGCCGCGGCTGAACAAGGATTTGAGCGCACAAGCGCCGAATCGTTAGGCGCGTTGCGCGACGTGCTGCAAAAAGTTCACACGGCAAAACATCATGTCGAGCTTTTCCGAGACAAACTTGTGCCGCAAGCGCGTCAGGCATTCGAAGCCAATCAGTTCGCCTACGAAACCGGCAAAGCCAGTTTTCTCGAATGGATCACGGCGCAACGCAATCTGCGTGATCTCGAGGCGATGGGGCAACAGCACAACGCCGATTACTACGCGGCGCTGGCCGAGCTCGAAGCCGTCGTCGGTACTGATCTCAATCTTTTTCCATCAGTCAAACCAAAGAAAACAAAATGAAATCGATAACAGTAAAATTATTTGTGCTTGCGGTGCTATTTATCAGTCCCGCGTGCTCAAAATCGAACCAGCCGACAAAGCCGCCGGACGTCGATTATTACACCTGCACGATGCACCCGTCGGTGCACGCGGAGGCTCCGGGCAAATGTCCGATCTGCGGAATGGATCTGGTGCCGGTGATGAAAAAGACTTCCGAAGCGTCGTCATCCGGATCGCCGCTGTCGAGTGACGAAGGGATGCAAGGGATGGCTGGAATGCCAGGAATGCAAAGTGGCAAGCAAACGAGCGGCGCCCCATCGCACGAATTTGTCGTTCCAGTCGAGCGCCAGCAACAAATCGGAGTCAACTATGCAACCGTGACGCGCGCGCCATTGCATCACACGATTCGCGCTGTCGGAATGGTCGAACCCGATTTGCAAAAACACTGGGCTTTCGTCGCTCGCGTGGATGGCTACGTGAAAGAATTGTTCGTTCCATCGGCCGGACAAGTCGTCGAAAAGGATGGGCCGCTGATGTCGATCTACAGTCCGGACCTGTTCACGACCGAGCGCGAACTGGTCATGCTTTTGCGCATGCGCGACCAAGCAAAGTCGAAAGACGCGCGCATCACCCCGGAACGATTGATTGCCGCAGCAGAATCGCGCCTGCGACAATGGAACATCACTGATGAACAAATCGTTGAGATCGAACGGAAGCGGGAACCGGACGAAACATTGACCCTGCGTTCGCCATTCCGCGGCGTCGTGCAGGAAGTGCCCGCCCATCAGGGTGTGAACGTGAAAGTCGGCGACCACCTGATCGATATCGTCGACCTCTCGGTGGTTTGGGTCTCGGCGGAATTTTACGAAAGCGAATTGTCGATGCTGAAAACCGGTCAGGGGGTGACGGTAACAAGCAGCTCGTATCCCAACGAACGCTTCGAAGGGCAAGTCGCAGTGATCAGTCCGTTTCTGGAACAGACAAAACGCACTGCGAAAGTGCGCATCGATATTCCGAATCCAGATTTCAAATTGCAGCCGGGAATGTATGCCAACGTCGAGCTTGGCATGGATATGGGCGAAGGCCTCGTTGTTCCTGCCAGCGCGGTAATGCCAACAGGCTCGCGTGAAATCGCCTTCGTGGATAAAGGCGGCGGCAAACTTGAAGCGCGCGTTGTCGAACTAGGCGAGCAAATCGGCGACCACTACGAAGTGAAGAGTGGCTTGGCTGAAGGTGAGCGCGTTATCGCGAGCGCGAACTTCCTCATCGACGCCGAATCAAAAGTGCAAGGCGCGTTGAACGATTTTGAATTGCCAACAGCCAAGCGCTAGGACCGCGAAAATGATCGAGCGCATCATCGCAGCAAGCGTGAGGAACCGCTTCCTTGTGTTTGTCTTCACGCTTTTTGCGATCGCGGCCGGAATTTATGCGCTCAAAAACACGCCGCTTGATGCTATTCCCGACCTGAGCGACGCGCAGGTGATCGTCTACACCGATTGGGAAGGACGCTCGCCCGATCTCGTCGAAGATCAGGTCACGTATCCGATTTCGACCGCCTTCATCGCCGCACCGAAAGTGAAATTCGTCCGCGGCGAATCGATGTTCGGCAAATCTTTCGTCTACGTCATTTTCCAGGACGGCACGGACATTTACTGGGCGCGTTCGCGCGTCATCGAATATCTGAACTCGATTCGCGGTACTCTTCCCGAAGGCGTCAACCCAACCATCGGCCCGGACGCGACCGGCGTCGGCTGGGTTTACGAATACGCACTGGTCGATGACTCGCACAAGCTCGACCTGGCGCAGCTACGTTCCATTCAAGATTGGAATCTGCGTTACGCTCTCGAATCAGTGAAAGGGGTCGCCGAAGTGGCAGCGGTCGGCGGGTTCGTGAAGGAATATCAGATCGATCTCGATCCAAACGCGTTGCTCGCGCACGGCATTCCGCTGAGCGATGTCGTCAAACAAGTGAAGTCCAGCAATGGCGACGTGGGCGGAAAAACATTCGAGGTCGCGACCACGGAATATTTCGTGCGCGGGCACGGCTATTTCAAAAACATCGCCGACATCGAAAACGTCGTGCTCAAAGTCGAGAATGGCACGCCGGTTTATGTAAAGAACATCGGCCAGGTTCATCTCGGTGGCGCCCTCAGGCGCGGCGTGACCGAACTCGATGGCAAGGGCGAAGTCGTCGGGGGAATCGTGGTGATGCGTTACGGCGAAAACGCGCTCAACGTTATCGACGGCGTCAAAGGCAAGATCGACAATATCAAATCATCATTGCCGGCCGGTGTGCGCATCGTGCCGACTTATGACCGCAGCGAATTGATCCATCGCGCAATCGGGACGCTGCGGGAAAAACTGATCGAAGAATGCATTATCGTTGCCCTCGTTTGTCTCGTCTTTCTCTGGCACGTGCGTTCGGCGTTAGTCGCGATTATCACGCTGCCGATCGCGATCCTCGGATCGTTCATCCCGATGTTTTACTCGCATCTCACGAGCAACATCATGTCGCTGGGCGGAATCGCGATCGCAATTGGCGCGATGATTGATGCGGCCATCATGATGGTAGAGAACGCGCACAAATCCCTGGAGCATTTTCGGGAAGAGCACGGACGCGAGGCGGACAATATTGAGCGAATCGAAGTGATCATCGCGGCCGCAAAAACGGTAGGTCGCCCGCTATTTTTCTCGCTTCTCGTTATCACGGTAAGTTTTCTACCCGTGTTCTCGCTGACGGCGCAGGAGGGCCGGCTCTTCAAGCCGCTCGCGTTCACAAAAACGTTCTCGATGTTTTTCGCGGCGATGCTCGCGATCACCCTCGCACCGGTGCTGATGACGTTGTTGATCCGCGGCAAGATTTCTCCGGAAGCAAAAAATCCCCTCAATCGATTTCTAATTTCCGTTTACGAACCGGTTCTGAATTTTGTTCTGCGTTTTCGCGTGTTTGTTTTGCTCGCCGCGCTCTTACTTCTGCTGCTGACAATTTTCCCGTTTTCGAGACTTGGCAAGGAATTCATGCCACCATTGAACGAAGGGACCTTGCTCTACATGCCAACGGCGGTGCCCGGAATGTCGATCACTGAAGCAACCAAAATTCTTCAGATTCAAGACCGGCAACTGAAACAATTTCCCGAAGTCACAACTGTTTTCGGGAAAGCCGGGCAAGCTGACACCTCCACCGATCCCGCGCCGCTCTCGATGTTTGAAACGATCGTCTCCCTCAAGCCTTTCGATCAATGGCCGCGCGGGATGACCTGGGAAAAGTTTCTGAACGAGCTGAACGTGAATCTGCGCACGCCCGGGATGGCGAACATCTTCTGGATGCCGATCCAGACGCGCACGGAAATGCTCACCACCGGTTTTCGCAGTGCGCTCGGCATAAAAGTTTTCGGCCCCGATTTGCAAGGCATCGAAAATCTGGCAGTTCAAATCGAGAAAGCGATTGTCGATCTTCCAGATACGCGGAGCGCTT
>JBEEHZ010000078.1:0-2559 GCA_041167705.1 Verrucomicrobiota bacterium
GCGTAATCCGTTCGGCCCTCTTTTCCTGCTTTGACTCGTTCGCTCCCCCTCACTCGCCGCCTGCGCGCGGCGGTCTGACCATCTACCGGTGGCGTCCCCGCTCGCCGTGTTCCTGCATTCCTGATAATCTAGGTCGTGGCGAAGTTCATTCTAATAGGTTCCGGCTTAGCCGGCGGATTGCTGGCCGCGTATCTCGGCCGGCGCGGGTACGAGGTCGATCTTTACGAACGCCGGGCTGATCCGCGTGAAGGCAACATGGTCGGCGGACGCTCGATCAATCTCGCGCTCTCAACCCGCGGGATTCACGCACTCGAGCAAATCGGGATCGCGGAGGAAGTGCTAAAGCACGCAATCCCGATGCGCGGCCGGATGATTCATCCCGCAGGTGCGGGAGCGCGCACCATCTTCGCGCCCTACGATGTCGATCCAAACAAACACATCAACTCAATCGGACGCGCGGCATTGAATACCACAGTGATCGAAGCGGCGCAGCGTTATCCAAACGTGCGCGTCCATTTCAATCACAAGTGCATCGATGTCGATATCGATTCGCCAACTGCTCAACTTCTCAACCCGCCTTCGCCCGGTTACGGCGTGGCAGGCGCCTCTTCTTCTTCTCAACCACTCAACTCCTCAACGGCTCAACCAATCACGGCTTCCGGCGACGCCGTGATTGGAGTAGACGGCGCGTTTTCGGCGGTACGCCAATCAATGCAACTCAAGATCGACAATTTTGAGTACGACGAGAGTTATCTCGCGCATGGCTACAAAGAATTAACGATTCCGCCCGGGCCGGACGGCTCGTGGAGAATGGAAAAGAACGCGCTCCACATCTGGCCGCGCAAAAGTTTCATGATGATCGCGCTGCCAAATCCCGACGGCTCGTTCACCTGCACGTTGTTTTGGGAATTCGAGGGACCGCGCAGTTTCGCGACGACCAAGACCGACGACGATGTTCGCCGATTTTTCGACGAAGAACTTCCCGATGCGGTGCCGCTGATGCCAAACCTGCTCGACGATTTTAGAAATAATCCAACAGGTTCGTTGGTCACGATTCGCTCCGCCCCATGGTTCTACAAAGACAAGGTCGCTCTCGTGGGCGACGCCGCCCACGCAGTCGTCCCGTTTTATGGCCAGGGAATGAACGCGGCGTTCGAGGATTGCGTCGTGCTCGACGAATGCATGGCGGAATTCCCGCAAGATCGAGAACGTGCGTTCGCCGAATATTTCCAGCGCCGCAAAGTAAACGCCGACGCGCTGGCCGATCTCGCCTTGGAAAATTTTATCGAGATGCGCGACAAAACGGCGTCGCGCATCTTTCGCGCAAAAAAGAAGGTCGATCACTTCCTCGAAGCCGCGCTGCCCGGCGTTTATCTGCCGCTCTACACTATGGTCACATTCACGCGCATCCCGTACGCCGAAGCCGCGCGTCGCGCGCGACTACAGGACCGGATCGTCTATACCGGGTTGATCGCTATTGCGGCGTTATTGATTGGTATGCTTCTTTGGTTTGCAGCTTGAATCAAAAGACTCCCGGCGACGGCGACGGACTGGTGAAGTTTTGTCCCCCTCCTCGATGTCCGCCGTGATGATGTGGATGATCCTCGGAACTATCGGAGGCATCATGCGTACACCCGGCAGCAAGCAATGCGCAGGCAACGAGAAGCAACCTCAGTTTTCTTTCCCGCCAGGCGAACAATAGAGATCGGTGCATAATGGAAAAGACCGTTTGCGACCAGAATGGTTACGCAATTTTTCGCGTGCCCGGGTGCTGAACGACGCCGTCAGGGGCGCTGCTGTCGCGTCCGATGATGAGCTTCCTGTTCGAGCGCCGATACAACGTTGTTGAACCCTTTGATGTCGGCGGCACTTACGCGTCGCACGACGTTCCGTTCCAAATCGGACAAGTGACGGCTGACGCGGCGCGCCAACTTTCGGCCCCTCGCGGTCAGCGTGACGAGAAAGGTGCGGCGATCTGTTTTCCCGACTTCGCGCGTGACCAAGCCGCGCTCGGTGAGCCGATCGAGAATGCTGGTTAATGTGGATCTTTTGTGGGCAAGGCCGCGGTGGAGATCGGCCACGTTTGCGGAAGAGCGGTGGGCAAGGAGCGCAAGAATGTGCGCTTCTCCCTGGGTCAGCCCGGGTTCGCGCAACGCGTCAAGATACAGGCCGATCCGGTGTGTGGCGCGGTGAACGGGATGAACAAAACGCAATGGCATCGAAGGAAAGCGGTTTCAGATCAGGCTCCACCCAAGAAGTCCGGGCGTGCTCGCTGAAAAGCCGCTCTCGCGAGTAATAAGTGAGTGGAAAATTCCTTTCCAGCAAGCGCGGATTGTCATGAACGATTTTCTCCAAGCTCCCACAGTCGCTTGTGGCATGTGCTCGAGAAAGAAGATGGATCCAAAAGAGCGTGATCGTCTCATGGTATTTCTCCAATTTACCCGCGGCAGACGCAAACTGACGCAGCGTTGCCCGCATTTTAGCCGCCGCCTCGTCGACCGAAGACGACTCGGAAAGATACACCCAAGCGACGTGCAAATGTGACGCATGATGAAAGTT
>JBEEHZ010000079.1:0-8932 GCA_041167705.1 Verrucomicrobiota bacterium
CCTCAAAGTTTTCATAACCAATCTTCGGGCCCGTGTCTTGTGGAGCGGAAGGCGGAGGCGCGGGCGTCAGTGGAACTGCCGCCGCTGTTCCCGAATACACATCGGTCGCAACCGGTGTGAGGTCGTAGGCGACGTGAACAGTAAACACTCCGGTGCCCCACTGAGAGATGTCGATGAACGCTGTCTGGTTGGTGAGACCCGGCCCATTCGCGGCGGAAGTCACTAACGTGCCACTGTTCGCGCCCATACCACTTACGTTCGTGTTCGCGCCTTTATGAATGTAAATGTCGTATTCGTTTGCGCTGTTTTGCCAGCTCAATTGGACTTGAACCCGCTGTCCGGCCCAATTCGATGGCGTACCCGACACGGTGAGGGTGAACGTCTCACAGGTGACGTTCTCGACACACGACGACTCCATGTTCACGTTTGGCCCTACTGGTGAAGCTGGCGCCCCTTCCTGCCAGCTCGCGCTTGGTCCGCCGGGAGCTGGACCGACTGACCCTGATGAGGGGTTCGGACCAGTTGATGGCAAGGTCTGGCCTTTGGCCCTGTGCGGAGATTGACGGGTTCCAGCCCGGGCTGTGTTTACTCCGCTCAGCGGAATTGCAGACAACAATGCGATGCTGGCCAAAATCAAAATAGTGCCAGCGCTGGTGCGCGCAGTGATTAAAGAGGAAGAGTTCTTTTTCATAAAGAGAATAAAGGGCCCCAAGTGTAAGTCCGACGTTTACGGACAAATTTATGGTTGCACATTCTCTTCGGATGGGGAACGAGAATCGGATGTAGTGCGTTGCCGCCTTTACGTGTGAGCTGCCGTCCGCGCGTCCGTTAAGACGGACTTGATTCCAAATTCGTAAACCGTCCTTAGAGTCGCCCAGCAGCTCTCTATAGAAGATGGCCGAGCTTTACCTTTTTGGTCTCGAGATATTTCTCGTTGTGCGGATTCGCCTCGGTTCGAATTGGGACCTGCTCGACCATTTCGAGGCCATAACCTTCCAGCCCGACCACTTTTTTTGGATTATTGGTCAGGAATCGGAATTGGCGCACGCCGAGATCGAACAAAATTTGGGCGCCGATTCCGTAATCTCGTAAATCTGGCGGCAAGCCGAGCTTGGCGTTGGCTTCGACGGTATCGAGTCCTTCTTCCTGCAATTTGTAGGCATGAATTTTCGCTGCTAATCCAATTCCGCGTCCTTCCTGGCGCATGTAAACCAGGACGCCGTTGCCTTCATCGGCAATCTGCCGCAACGCCGCCTGCAACTGATTCCCGCAATCGCACCGGCGCGATCCAAACACGTCGCCAGTGAGACATTCGCTGTGAACGCGCACCAGCGTTGGCTTGTTCTTGTCGATCTTGCCTTTCACCAGCGCAAGATGATGCATCCCGTCGAGCGTCGAGCGATACAAATGCAAATCGAAATCGCCGTAATCAGTCGGCAATTTTACCACTTGCTCTAGCTCGACCAGCTTTTCGCGCTTTCTTCGATAGGCGATCAGACTTTGGATCGTGCAAATGCGGAGGCCGTGCTTTTTGCGGAACTCCATCAGCTCCTGCAACCGCGCCATCGTTCCGTCGTCGTGCAAAATTTCGCAGAGCACGCCGGCCGGCTGCAATCCAGCCATGTGCGCGAGATCGAGAGCCGCTTCCGTGTGACCGGCTCGGCGCAAAACTCCGCCGTCTTTCGCGCGCAACGGAAACACGTGACCAGGCTGCGTGAGGTCCTCCGGCGATGAGTGTGGATTCGCGATTGCCAAAATTGTCGTCGCGCGATCGTAGGCGCTGATCCCTGTTGTGACTCCGCGCGCGGCATCCACTGAAACAGTGAAATCGGTTCGTTGCGCTTCCCGGTTTTGCGTCACCATTCGTTGCAAACCGAGCTGCTCGGCGCGCTCGTTCGAAATCGGCACACAAATCAAACCGCGCCCGTGCGTGGCCATAAAATTGACCGCTTCAGGCGTCACTTTCTCCGCCGCTATCACCAGGTCGCCTTCGTTCTCGCGGTCGGCATCGTCCGTTACGATCACGATCCGTCCCTTGGCGATGTCGCTGACCACATCGTCAATCGCATCGAACTGAAATGTCTCGGTCGTTTTCGTGGTCATCCTCGGGTTCAATATTCTAGCGGTAGGGCGAGACTCTGTCGAGCCGAGGAAGATTTTTAGCCACCTATGCCGTCCAGGCGTATTCTCTCTGGGCAATCGCCCAGTAAGGCCGAGCCCGTCATTTTTGTGCGAACTTTATCGTCAAAAGGCCGTATTCAAGTGGTGACTATGCCCGCCAAAAACAAGCTGGCCGTCAATGTAAAAAGTGTCGGTTCCGGCAATCTCATTGCCCTTTCAGCCTGCATGTTTCTGAGCGCATGCAGCCTTATCGCCCATTACGACCAGGTCGCTTACGAACACGCGACGAACGCCAAGGTCGATACGCTGGCTCTTATGAGTAAAGCCACTGGCAGTTACAATGAGCACCAAAAGGAAGTGGAAGCGTTAATCACACAACTGGACAAGGCTTATGAGTACGATCGCGGCCGCCAATTGAACAAAATCACGATTGCGCAGTGGGACATTCTCCGGGATCCAAACCGCGATTCGGTCGGCGGTTTTCTAGAAATGTGGAAAGCGAAAACCAGCCTGAGCGCCACCTTTATCGCCGAAAAGAAAAGGCAAATTGGCGATGCGTTCGATCAGATTATCCAGCTCGAGAGCGGAAAACTAAAGCCCGCGAAAGTAACGGAGTAAATAGACAATGGCTAACATCGATGTCGGCAGCATTTTCAAGAGCATCGAAGATCAATCGAAAGCTCTCGCCGAAAAACTGTTCAAGCAATACACCCGGCAGGCGGTAAATGACGCGAAAGATTTTCTGCAGAAATCGAAGGATGACCTCAAACGTTGGATCGAAGAACTGGCCCGCGGTGACATCAGCGTGGACGAATTCGAAAGCCTGGTCAAAGGGCAAGCCGATGTCGCCGAGATGCGCGCCTTAAAGCAGGCGGGCCTGGGCGCGGTGCAAATCGACACTTTCACTAACGGCGTTCTCGACATTGTCGTGAGCGCGGCGTTCACGGCCATTAAAATCTAAGAATCAAAATGGCGCCCCTCGCGAAACGGTCAAATGCCGCCATCTGAGTTAACCGACTCGCAATATGCCCACTACTAAGATCAATAAACGATCTTCGAAATGGTACGGTTGGTTGCCGGATTTGCCGGATAACCGCGATTTTTCCTACAGCGTGATCAAGCCGAGGCTGGCGAAGTTACCGAGCAAGGTTGATCTGCGACCGAGATGCTCGCCCATCGAAAACCAGGGAGAGATTGGCGCCTGCACCGCACACGCGCTTGTCGGCGCACTCGAGTTTCTTGAGTTGAAGGTCGGCTGCCCATTTATCGATCTAAGCCGGCTCTTTGTTTACTACAACGAGCGCGCAGCTGAAGGCACCGTGAAACAGGACAGCGGCGCTTTTCTTCGCGACGGAATCAAGTCGCTCGCGAAACAAGGCGTTTGCGCGGAAAAAGATTGGCCGTATCGCGTATCTGATTTCACCAAGAAACCTCCGGCAAAATGTTATTCGGCGGCGAAGAAACATCAGATCACTTCTTATCATCGCATCAGCGTGCTTGATGACATGCGGACTTGTCTCGCCGACGGATTTCCGTTCGTGTTCGGCTTTACCGTTTACGAAGCGTTCGAGTCAGCCGCGGTCGCGAAATCGGGCGTCCTGAATCTGCCGGATAAAAAAGAGAAAGTTGTGGGCGGCCACGCCGTCATGGGCGCGGGATACGATGACTCACAAAAGCGATTCATCATTCGCAACTCCTGGGACACCGATTGGGGACAGAAAGGCTATTTCACCATGCCTTATGATTATCTCGATCCCGCAAAGAATCTCGCCGACGATTTCTGGACCATCCGCATGGCCGAGGAAGGATAATCAATTAGTGTTAGGCGAAAATTTTCGTCTAATTCTCGTTAGGCCAGAGTAAATGAATCGAATGAATCCTAAGGTTGATGTATATTTAAGTAGAGCCAAAAAGTGGCAGGAAGAATTTGAGAAATTGAGAATGATCATTCTTGACTGTCAGCTGACCGAAGAACTGAAGTGGGGTAAGCCTTGTTACACGTTTCAGGAAAGTAACATAGTTATAATACAGGGATTTAAAGAATTCTGTGCGCTTTTGTTTTGCAAAGGTGCCTTGTTAAATGATGCCAATGGCATTCTAGAAAAACCGGGGGAGAATACGCAGGCGGCACGCCGGGTTCCGTTCACTAATGTTCGTGAAATAGTTGAGATGGAATCCGTCTTGAAAGCCTATATTCATGAAGCCATTGAAGCGGAAAAAGCCGGTTTGAAAGTGGATTTTGAAAAGAATCCAGAACCTATTCCTGAAGAATTTCAAAATAAATTGGCTGAAATCCCTGCCTTGAAAGCTGCTTTTGATGCACTGACGCCAGGTCGGCAAAGAGGATATATTCTTTATTTTTCTGCACCCAAACAATCCAAAACTCGAGAGTCAAGGGTTGAAAAACGGATGCAGCAAATTCTCGATGGAAAGGGATTAAATGATCAGTAATCCCACGAAACGTTCGATTCTTCGCTGGATGAGCGCGGCCTAGCCAGGCGCTTCAGCCAACTCGCGAAAGTTTTCGGTCTGGCTGAGCTTTAGCGCGTTCGCCGCTTCTGTGCGTTGTTCAATGAACGAAGCGCCTAACTAGGCTGCGGCCAATGGATCCACTGCGTCATTTGTTCAATGTCGATTCCTAGGTAGGGGCGATTAACCTCAATCGCCCGCGGCGGTTCGGTGAACCGCCCCTACCTTTTCTCTTAGCCAACTTCGACTGCCTTTTCCAAGAGCGGCCTGATGTTGACGATCGAGCGCTCGTTGCGCGCGTGAATCACGAATAGCGGTTCATCAACCGCGACTTGTTCGCCGACCTTTTTGATTTTGGAAAAGCCGACCGCGAAATCGATTGCGTCGTCCGCTTTTTGCCTGCCAGCCCCGAGTTGGACCGACGCGCGACCAATTAGTTCGGCGTCGATTTTTTTCACTGTGCCCGTGGATTTGGCCGGCCAGGGTTGAATGTTCGGAGCCCGATGTTGCTCCAGAATTTTTTCTAGCGCAGTCGCGTCTCCATCCTGCGCGTAGACCAGGGAAACAAATTTCTTCCAGGCGCTTCCATCCTGGAGGCGCTTTTCCAACTGCGTTCGCGGCGTCTCCGAAACTTTCTCGGCAAGATCGACAATCAACTTGATCAGATCGGGCGGACCGCCGCCTTGCAAAATCTCCACGCACTCGGCGACCTCGAGCGCATTTCCGACGTTGCGTCCGAGCGGCTCATCCATCGGACTGAGCAGGGACGACGTCTTTACTTTCATCGATTCGCCAACGCTGGTCATCGCTTTGGCTAGTTGTTCGGCTTCCTCTTTCGTCTTCATGAACGCCCCGCTTCCGAATTTCACATCCAGCACCAGCCGATCCAGATTTTCCGCGAGCTTCTTGCTCATAATGCTCGCGACAATGAGCGGTTGCGACGGCACCGTGCCGGTCACGTCGCGCAACGCGTAAAGTTTTTTGTCCGCCGGACAAATGTCCTCCGTCTCTCCGATCATGAAGACGCCGATTTTTTCCAATTGTTTGAGCGCGCGTTTCGCATCCAGATTCACATTGAAACCCGGAATGCTCTCGAGTTTATCGAGCGTTCCGCCGGTAATGCCTAGGCCGTGGTCGGAAATCATCGGGACCCAGACTTCATCGCACGCCAGCAACGGCGCGAGCACGAGGGAAACCTTGTCGCCCACGCCGCCGGTAGAGTGTTTGTCGATCTTCGGTGGCGAGCCTTCCGGATATCTGAGGACTCGCCCGCTCCGCATCATCGCCTCGGTCAGATGGTAGGTCTCGGCTGACGTCATGCCGCGGAAGAACACCGCCATCGCCAAGGCGCTCATTTGATAATCCGGAACCTCGCCAAGCGTGAAATCCTCGACCAGGCTTTTGATTTCCTTGGTCGTCAGCGCGTGACCGTCACGTTTCTTTTCGATGAGCGAAGGGAAATTCATTGGAGAACAAATCAGCAGGACATGGGCCGCGTTGGTAGGGACATCGCGCTGCGATGTCCGCGGACGCCGCAGCCCGGCGTCCCTACCTCATAATCCGATTGGATGCCAGGCAGTTTTCATTTCCACGGTGTCGAGGATGCAGTAAGGATTTTCCGCTTCTTCGCCGCCCCACATTTTGTCCGACAAATTGCCCCGAAAAAGGAGAATGCTAATCGACAGGTTGAGAGGGTTCGCCTTATTAACACCTCGCTTTAGCGAGGTGTTTTCACCATCTTAGGGCCGTAACCGCTTCAGCGGTTTCCTCAGAACGTTCGAACAAACCGCTGAAGCGGTTAGGACATTCTGCATCGCGTCCAACACCCAGCTGAAGCAGGGTGTTAGTCGCAGGTGCTAATTGCGCGGACAGTAAAACCGGAAAATGCTAGTGGGCATTTCTTGTGTCATGCAAAAATCAGAGAAAATCTTTATCGCCGGCCATCGCGGGATGGTTGGCAGCGCGCTCACTCGTGCCTTCGAAACGTCGGGCTTGACCAACTTGATCAAGCGCGATCGGAACGAGCTCGATCTCGGCGATTCCGCCGCGGTAACGAAGTTTTTTGCGAAAGAAAAGCCGGACATCGTGATTTTTGCGGCCGCGAAAGTTGGAGGAATCAAAGCGAACAACGACCAGCCGGTGGAATTCCTGCTCGAGAATCTCTCCGTTCAGAACAACGTCATCGCCGCCGCCCACGAGAATGGCGCGCGCAAACTTCTCTTTCTTGGCAGCTCCTGCATCTATCCAAAGCACGCACCGCAACCGATCCCTGAGAGCGCGTTGCTGAGCGGCCCGCTCGAGCCGACGAATGAAGCCTACGCCATTGCCAAAATTGCCGGCGTGAAGCTTTGTCAGGCATTTTCTCGGGAATACGGCGCGAATTTCATTTCGGCGATGCCGACAAATCTTTACGGCCCCAACGACAACTTCGATTTGGAAACATCGCACGTCCTGGCAGCGCTTTTGCGGAAAGCGTACGAAGCAAAGAAAAGCGGCGCGCGCGAGCTCGTGGTCTGGGGAACAGGCACGCCGCGGCGCGAATTTTTGCACGTGGACGATTGCGCGTCGGCTTGTCTTTTTCTTCTCGAGAAATATGACTCGCCCGAAATCATCAATGTCGGTTTCGGCGAAGACATTTCGATTCGCGAGCTGGCGGAATTAGTTTGCGACGTCGTCGGTTTCGACGGCGAATTGAGCTGGGACAAAGCGAAGCCCGACGGCACGCCCCGCAAGCTGCTCGATGTTTCCAAATTGCGCACTCTCGGCTGGACACCGACGATCAAGCTTCGCGATGGCATCGCGCAAACCTACGATTGGTTCCTGAAGAACGTCGCCAAATGAAAAAACTTCGCGTTGGCGTTGTCGGGGTCGGCCACATCGGAAGCAATCACGCGCGACTTTATGCCGAGATTCCGGCAGCGGATTTTACCGCAATCTACGATGTCGATCTTGCGCGGGCGAACGCGACCGCAAAAAAATACGGCGCCGCTGCGACCAAATCGCTTGAGGAATTTGCCGAACTGGTGGACGCAGCGTCCGTCGCGACGCCGACAAGCACGCACCACCAAATCGCGCTTCCGCTGTTACAGCGCGGCAAACATTTGCTCGTTGAGAAACCGATCACGGAAAATCCGCAGCACGCGACTGAGTTGGCAGAATTGGCCGCGCGGAATCAGTTGATTCTTCAAGTCGGCCACGTCGAGCGATTCAATCCGGTGCTGAGCGCGCTCGAAGCGCGACTGACCCATCCGCGGTTTATCGAAGCGCATCGTCTCTCGTCTTATCCAAATCGCAGCACCGACATCGGCGTGGTGCTCGATCTGATGATTCACGATCTCGAAATCATTCTGCATCTGGTGCGTTCGCCGGTGCAGAACATTGACGCTGTCGGCGTCCCGGTGTTGAGCCACAGCGAAGATATCGCCAACGCCCGAATTCGTTTCGAGAACGGCTGCGTCGCGAACGTGACGTCGAGTCGGATCAGTCCCGAGCGGATGCGCAAGATCCGGGTTTTTCAGGAGGACGCTTATCTCTCGCTCGATTACGAAAAACAAAGTGGCGAGATTTACCGGCGCGAATCCGGAAAGATCACGCGCGACAAAGTTCCAATCGAGCGCGAGGAACCGTTGAAGCAGCAGCTGGTTTCGTTCATCGAATGCGCAACCACCGGACGCCAGCCGCGGGTCTCTGGATTTCAGGCGACGGCAGCATTGGAGTTGGCCGTGGAAATCACGAAGCGAATCGGATCGGACGCTCCTCAGTCGTTATGAGCGAGTCAGATCGCGGTGCGGAGGGACATCGTTCGGAGGGACAGGCTTCTGCATGTCCGAAATTTGAAGCACGAGACGCGATGAAGCAGGACGTGCAGAAGCACGTCCCTCCGAAGCCGGAGCGAAGACATCCGATTCATCTTGCGCCTTTTGAGGGACACAACGTGTCTGTGATCATTTTCGTCACGACGTGTACAGCTCCTAACATCCTGCAATGGTGAGATCACAGAGGACGTGCGGGAGCACGTCCCTCCGGAATTCATGACGATCTATTTTGTCGCGGGGGAGGCGAGCGCGGACAATCACGGAGCATCGTTGATGCGCGCCTTGCGTAGTGCCGATGTCGATCTTCGGTTCATCGGTCGCGGCGGTCCCCAAATGAAAACGGTCGCGGGCGAGAATTTCCAAAACTGGATCGAGAAATCCGGCGTGCTCGGATTGTGGGAGGTGATCAAGCATTACGGTTACTTTCGAAAACAATTTCACGAGACGCTACGAGAAATCGAGACGAGTAAGCCGAACGCCGTCGTCTTGATCGATTATCCGGGATTCAATTTGCGCCTCGCGCGCGC
>JBEEHZ010000080.1:0-3520 GCA_041167705.1 Verrucomicrobiota bacterium
AAGCGCGGCCAATAAATGGCCGCGCTGCTGAAGCTGAGGAATTTTCAGTTTCGTTTTATTGAGTTCCTAGCTTGCGATTGCTGCTAAAAGCAGCCGCGATGCCAGCTGTCTTGAAATTCGAATTCAATGCGACGAACCACTCGCTTGGTCTATGAGGTAACGCTGATCTCGCGGCGGCAGTGGCTCATCATTGCGGAGCAACCAGCCAGGCCGGCCAAGAGTCCGCGGCTCGGTTGCAAGATCGACAATTGGATTGATATACAAAACTGGTTTGCGCCCGTTGATCGAAACGAATATTCGCGCCTGAACTTGGAGAGGCTTGGACCCCCATCGCGGCATCACGGTCGTCAAATAATGCGCGAATTGAAGCGGGAAGTCGGGCAGATAACCCATGGTGGGCGCCTGACGCGCGGTCAGAAAATCCGAAAGGTCAATCCGGGTGCTGTTTCCACTGTTGGGATCGGTCACATAAAAATTAGCCGACGTAGCGTAGGACACGAGAAACATCCGCCAGCTGAACCGATGCTCTGCCCAAGTCCATTCGGCGCCGCCGCGATAAAGCAAATGACGCAACGGCAGAAAAATTTGCAACGCCGCGTAGATAATTAATCCAGTCATGACCACCGATCGGCGCGCGGAAGACGGCAACGTCCAATCTTTCGCGACCGCACGCGACACTTTTATCCGAAAAGCGGCCAGAATGCGCCGTGGCCAGTCCGGTGGAAAAAACAAAGACGTCGCGGCGATAGCAAGCCATGGAAACATGCCGATCGGCAGCCACATCGCGTTTATCAGATGGAAGGTGACGGCCGCGCAGAAAGCCGGAACGCGTGTTCGTCGCCAGAGTAACAGCGGCACGATCAACAGATCGAACAGCAACCCGCCGTAACCAACGATACCAACCGCCCATTCCTCGCGGAAAAAACGGCCTACGATGGGCGCGTCGGCCGAATGCGCCAGTTCAAACCGTATCGGTTCGCCACGCAACCAATCCGGCGAAAGCTTGGCAAGACCGGCAAAAAAATAAACGACTCCGATTTGAAATCGCAGCAGCCAAAGCGACCACGCCGGCGCGCTTTGCGAGCGGAGCCTGGGCCAAAGCCGGGCATCAACGGAGAACGCACGATTTGCCGGAACAAAGATTAGCAGAAAGCAAAAAAGACAAATCAGGTAGGTGTGATTTACATACCGGGCTTCATCCAGAAGAAAGAAATACGCATAGCTCAGAAACATGAGCGACGCGCTGATGCGGTAAAGGAATCCGGCGGCAACCAACAGTCCCAGGATACCGAGCGCGGCCCAATGAACATAAAGCCAGTGGCCCGGCCAGGGATGGATCCAAGAAAATCCGTAGTACTTAAATAGAATCCGGGGCTCGAGCCAATGAAGGGAAACCCAGCCGTTCCTGAAATAGCGGCAAACCTCCCACGCCATCAGGACGCCAAAAGCGATTCGAAAAAAGACGAGCGACGCAATATCGACCGGCGCAAAGGCGCGGTTCTGCAGCTCTCTTAGAAATGATTTCACAGTAGCCAAGTCACAGCTCTCTTGATCCGCCCGTTTCTTATCAGACCGGCTGTGCTCTAACGAACTTTTTTCAAACACAAAGTTACCCTCACCTCAATCCTCTCCCAAAGGGAGAGGCGGCCCTTCTCCCCCCAGGGAGAAGGTGGGGATGAGGGCTCCGTCCAACCCGGTCGAGACGCGGACTTCAATTTGGAAAAGACCGAAAATAAGAGGTGCTCATCTCGCGAGCGTCGGCATATTCGCCGGACTTATGCTCCGTAAGTTTCTCGCGCTTTGCGCTCTTTCGCCGGCCGCGCTGATTTTTGCGGCCGACCCACCGACGCAGTTCAAATATCCGGCGGCGCCGACCAGCAACCAAGTCGACGATTATTCCGCCGTTAAAGTCCCCGATCCTTACCGGCCATTGGAAAATCCGGACGCGCCTGAGTCGCGGAAATGGATCGAGGCCGAGAACAAGATCACCTTTGATTTTCTGAACACGATTCCCGAACGCGACGGGATCAAGAAACGACTGACCGAAGTCTGGGATTACGAACGGTTCGGCGTCCCGTTCAAGGAAAAGGACCGCTACTTCTTTTCCCGGAACTCCGGTCTGCAAAACCAGAACGTTCTCTACACGACAACGAACTTTTTTGAAAAACCGCGTGAGCTGCTCGACCCAAATTTGCTGGCCAAAGATGGGACCATCGCGTTGGGCGGGTTTGACGTGACCGATGACGCCAAACTAATGGCTTACGGTCTCGCGACCTCCGGTTCCGATTGGCAGCAATGGAAAGTGCGCGAGGTCGAGACTGGGAAAGATCGGCCGGATCTCCTCGACTGGATCAAGTTTTCGAACACGTCGTGGAAAAAAGACGGGAGCGGATTTTTCTACAGCCGTTACGACAAGCCGGACGAGAAAGACAAACTGCGGTCGCAGGTTTACAACCACAAACTTTTCTTTCACCAGGTCGGCACGCCGCAAACGCAGGACAAATTGATTTACGAGCGGCCTGATCAAAAGGAATGGCTTCTCGACTCTGAAGTCACGGACGATGGGCGTTATCTCATTATCACCGTCCAGCGCGGGACCGATCCGAAGAACCGGATCTTTTACAAAAACCTGGTCGATCCAAACTCCAAAGTGGTCGAGCTGCTCGATAAAGCCGACGCCGAATACACTTTCATCGACAACGAAGGGCCCGTCTTCGCGTTTCGGACCAACTTGAACGCGCCGCTTGGCCGCATCGTTACCATCGACACGAGCAAACCACTCCCCGCGCAAATCGACGAACTGGTGCCGCAATCGAAAGACAAACTGGAGGCGGTCAGCACCGTGGGCGATTGCTTTGTCACCGTTTATCTGAAGGATGCGCACAGCGCGGTGAAATTGTTCAAGCTCGATGGCACGGCCGACGGCGAGATCGCGCTGCCCGGACTCGGCACCGCCGGCGGATTCACCGGCAAACGCAAAGATCGCGAAACATTTTATTCATTCACCAGTTTCACCACGCCGACTGAAATTTTCCGCTACGATTTCGACAAACGCGCGAGCGCGCTGCTGTTCAAACCAAAAGTAAAATTTAATCCAGACGATTACGCGACCGAGCAGGTTTTTTACCGCAGCGGCGATGGCACGCGCGTGCCGATGTTCATCTCCTACAAGAAGGGAATGAAACGCAACGGCCAGAACCCGACCTACCTGCTCGGCTACGGCGGGTTCGATATTTCCGAAACGCCGACGTTCACGCCGGCAAATCTGGTTTGGATGGAAATGGGCGGCGTCTTCGCGCTCGCGAATTTGCGCGGCGGCGGCGAGTACGGCGAGAAATGGCACGAAGCCGGAATGCTGCACACGAAACAAAACGTGTTCGACGATTTTATCGGCGCGGCCCAGTACTTGATCGATAATCGCTACACCTCGAAGCCGAAACTCGCGATTGGCGGCGGGAGCAACGGCGGATTACTCGTCGGCGCGTGCATGACTCAGCGCCCCGATCTTTATGGGGCCGCG
>JBEEHZ010000081.1:0-3794 GCA_041167705.1 Verrucomicrobiota bacterium
TCGGACGACGGAGTTCGGGGGCAGCTGCGCAAAACTGACGACGCAATTCGAAGCGCAGTTGGCAATCGCCCCACTTTGTTACGGCCGCCTTATGGTTCGATCACACTACGGCAAAAGAAATGGATCAATCAGGAGTTCGGCTACAAAATTGTGCTTTGGGATGTCGATCCTTTGGATTGGAAACGGCCAGGACCGAACGTTGTCTGTAATCGCATCGTCAAGAATACGCGCGCTGGGTCCATCGTTTTGGCGCACGACATTCATCCGGGCACGATCGAGGCGATGCCGTGTGTGTTGAATCAACTCGAGGCCAAAGGATTTAAGTTCGTGACCGTCTCGGAACTGATCGCGATGGAAACACCGCTTCCGCCGAAACCTTCGCCATCGCCGAAACCGGCCGGCGCAAAATCGACATCTCCCTCCCCCGCGCCACGCGACTGAGTTTGCCGGCATGATCGCCGACCGATATTTGCGGCTCAAGGGCGAGCTCGAAAGCGGCCTCACCGGATTAATCAGGCTCGGCTCGGAGCTGCAACGGCCGGCTGAGGAGCTCGACACTTTGCAGGCGCTACTCCGCGATATCAGCGAGCCGTTGCTCTTTGTAGTGGTGGGCGAAGTGAAATCCGGAAAGTCTTCGCTGCTGAACGCTCTCTTTGGAAATGAATTCGCCAAGGTAGATGTTTTGCCCGCGACCGACCGCGTTTACATTTTTCGCTACGGATCGGACGAAAAATCGACTGAAGTTTCATCGAAGCTGACCGAGCGTTACCTGGCGATTCCGTTCCTGCGCGATTTCAACGTCGTCGACACGCCAGGTACGAACACGATGGTGAAAGAGCATCAGATGGTCGCGGAGGATTTCATGCCCCGTGCCGACATCGTCCTTTTTGTTTTCTCAGTTGCTAATCCGTGGACGCAATCGAACTGGGAATTTCTGGATTTTCTCCAAAAAACCTGGCTCAAAAACGTAATCTTCGTCCTCCAACAAATCGATTTGCGCGAGCCAACCGAAATCGACGTGATTCACCGCCATCTTCAGGACACGGCGATGCGCCGTCTCGGGTTCGTCCCGCCGATTTTCGCCGTCTCTGCGCGTAAAGCTCTGCTCGCGCGCACCAGTGGCTTGGACAAGGAAAAACTTTGGGAAGAGAGCGCGTTCGCGGCATTGGAAGAACAGATCAACTTCATCGTCACCGAATCGAGCACGCGAATGCTGAAGCTTCGCTCAACCTTTCAAGCGGCGCGCGTGGCGCTGGAAGATTTGAACCGGGAGATTCGTGGATTCCTGGACAGGATTTTAGCCGATATCGCGGTGCTTGATCGACTGGATGCATTACTCGAGACGCGCCGCGAGCAAATGCTCCGCCAAGTGGCGACTCTCGTGCGCGAAGGAGAGAGAGCTTATGATGAGACAACAAAAGAAAGAACGACGCTGCTTCGCCGGGAGCTGACGTGGTGGCGCAGCTTCCAACTGATTTGGCGGCGCAGCGTTGGGCACCGGGAGCTGCATGCAAAGATCGAGGCAAAACTTCGACAATTGCTGCAGCCGCAAATGCAAAAGGCAGTCAGCAAATTGGAAATAGATTTGCGTGGGCTCTGGCCGCAGATGCAAGATCTTCTCGAAAACCAATTGTCCGCCGATCTCCAAAAGCAAGCCCGGCAAAGCGTCCCAGATTTCGCCGGCCAACGCCGGGAACTCTCCGAATCAATCCAAGCGGCCTTCATCGACATTCTCGCCGGCAAAACGCTTCAGGAACGGCTGGCCAGCTCTTATTCACAAACGGCGCTTTCGCTGCGCGTTGTTGTCGCCATAATCGCGATTGCCGCAGCCGTAGGAGTTTTCGCCAGAGCGCGGGGCGAAACGGCAATCGGGCCCCTCGTTGTTGCGGGAATCGGCGCGAGCCTGGCGATTTTCCTGGCCTTCAATCATCGTCGGAAAGTGCTGCGCGATTACGAGCGGCAATTGTCTCCCAAACGGACCGAGTTTTCCCAAAACCTCGAAAAGCAATTCGCAAAGGCAATTGATGCTTTTTGCGCGGAAATGGCCAAAAAGTTCCAGGATTTAAAGGAAATTTGCGAGACCCAGCGCCGGCGTTACGAACCGGGGTCGCAACACGCAGACGAACTGCAAACGAAGTTTACCGAATTGAAACCGCGGCTCGGTTGAGAAATTCGCGAGCGAACGAGCCGGTTACTTCTTGGCGTTCCCGCTATTGCCGCCTTGCTGCACCAAACGCTGTTCGGCCTGACGGCGCGCAATTACAAAATGATTGTTCTCCCCGTAGCTGCGCCATGGTCCCGCAGGCACGTCCTGGGTATTAACAAACTGCCAGTCGGTCACGTCGGTGGGTTGCAGTCCGAGGTAATCGCGCACCGCGGGTGAAACGTCCAAACCAGCGCCGTGATTGAGGTTCGGCTTCGGTCGTTCGTTGCCAAAGACGTATTGGAAGTGATCAGTGCGAAACGGGCCGCAATCCTCCCATTGGCCGTAACAGGTGCGATTGCCCTTACGAATCGCGATCCAGTGATGCCAGCAAACCGATTGCCCCTGCCCCATGTAGGCCTGTTTGAACCATGGTATTACCAGCGGCGCTTCCGGCTTAAACTGGCCGTGTGTCACGTCGTTGTAGGGTAACGCGAAATAAAATGGATTCTGCCGCGGAACGAAAGAGACCGGAATGTAGTTCCGCCGTTCGGATTTCTCGGGATTATCGAACCCGCCGTAGTTAGCCTGCCAATTCAAATCCCATGAGCTGCGGAAATTTGGCACTGGGTTGTTTCCACCCGCTTGTTCGCCAACCCAAAAGACCGTGGTCACGATGTTCGTCTTCCATGCGAAACGCTGGATCGCTGGCCGAGAACTGGTGGGCACGAACACTTGCGGCTCAACTTTAAGCAGCGCTTGCTCGCGAAGTTTCATCGCATACTTCGCAAAGTCGGACGCGGTCGCGTAAGGCGAAGGCGATTGTTCCTCCGCTCGCAGCGCACCGAAGGCGCCGGTCAAAAGCAGAAGAGTAAAGATTCGTCTCATGGCCAAAGGGTGGCCTGTTTGTATCCGATTTTCTCCCCCGGCGCAAGGCCTTTTCATTATGGAAAAACCAGCGCCGGTGGCGGTTACAAGTCGTAAAGCACTATCTGTTCCAGCTATATGCGGCTCACGAGCGTATTCCGGACGCGTTCCCGGTCGTTTTTCTCTGGATAATCCAGCGTGTAATGCAATCCGCGGCTTTCTTTGCGACTCAACGCCGAGTCGACAATCAGCGCTGCCACCGTGGCAAGATTACGCAATTCCAAAAGGTCGACCGACACTTTGAAGTTCCAATAGAATTCCCGGATCTCGCGCTGGAGATTGCGCAAGCGCGCGCTCGCTCGCTGCAGCCGTTTGTCCGTCCGCACAATCCCAACGTAATCCCACATCAACCGCCGGATTTCGTCCCAGTTATGATAAATCACCACCAGTTCATCGACATCTTGCACGTCGCCCGATTGCCATTCCGGCAATGAAGTTGGCGGCGTTGCGTGCGATGGACGTCGTTCCAGCATCATCGCTTCGCAGGCACGGTGTGCGACGACCAAACCTTCGAGGAGCGAATTACTCGCCAAACGATTCGCGCCGTGCAAGCCGGTACAACCAACTTCGCCAATTGCATACAGACCGCGCAGACTGGTCGCGCCGTTCACGTCGGTTTTAATTCCGCCACATTGATAATGGGCTGCCGGTACGACCGGAATCGCCTGCTTCGTCATGTCGATCCCAAGACGTAAACAGGTCTCGAAAATATTCGGGAACCGCT
>JBEEHZ010000082.1:0-3593 GCA_041167705.1 Verrucomicrobiota bacterium
GCCGCGTGCTGCAAAATGTGCGCACCGAGAATGCGATCCGTCTTGGCGTCGGCCACGAATTTGACGATCCCTTCGAGGTCATCATTCGCAATTGCGCGGGCGTTGGCCCGAAACGGAAATCTGCCGACCCGATAATCGATCTTCTTTTCTTTAGCCTGTTCCTCAGTCAGGCCAACGCCGGCCAATTCCGGATTCGTGTAAATGATTCCGGCAATCGCGTCATAATTGATGTGGCCGTCTTTGCCGGCGATCCTTTCCACACAGGCAATTCCTTCGTCCTCGGCCTTGTGGGCCAGCATTGGGCCCGCGATCACATCGCCGATCGCGTAGATGCCGTCGATCTTGGTTTTAAAATGTTCGTCGACTTTGATCCGTTTCTTTTCATCAAACTCAACTCCGACCTTTTCGGCGCCAACGCCTTCACTAAATGGTTTGCGTCCGACCGAAACGAGAACCTTGTCGGCTTCGAATTTTAATTCTTCGTTTCCTTTGGTCGCCGTCGCGGTGACGCGGCCATTGTCGATCTTGATCGCGCTGACTTTGGTTTCGAGGTGAAAAATGATTCCCTGCGCCGTGAGCGAGCGCTGTAGCAGGTTCGAAAGCTCAAGATCGAAACCAACGGCGATGCGGGGCAGAAATTCGAGAATGGTTACTTCGGAACCAAGCCGGACCCAAACCGATCCAAGCTCGAGTCCGATCGCGCCCGCGCCGATGACGAGGAATTTGGGCGGGGGTTCTGTGAAAGTAAGCGCTTCGGTGCTGCTGACGATTGTTTTGCCGTCAAACTTTGCAAACGGCAATTCGATCGGCGCGCTGCCAGTCGCGACGATGATGTTCTTGGTTTCGATCTCCTGAGTCTTTCCGTCCGACGATTTGACCGAAACTTTTCCGGGCGCCGTAATCGTGCCAAACCCTTCGAACGTCGTCACCTTGTTGGTCTTCATGAGCGCGCGCACGCCGCCCGTAAGCGTTTTCACGACCTTGTCCTTGCGCTGCTGCATCTTATTAAGATCGACATCTACGCTTCCGATGACGATGCCGTGCTTCTCGGCTTCTTTTTTCGCAAACACGAAATGATCGCTCGAAGTGAGGAGCGCTTTGCTCGGAATGCAGCCAACATTCAAACAAGTGCCGCCGAGTTCCTTGTCCTTTTCGATCATGGCTGTCTTCAGTCCAAGTTGTCCCGCGCGAATGGCGGCGACATAACCGCCTGGTCCCGAACCGATGATAACGACGTCAAATTTTTCCATGTGTAATGTTCACACAGCAATCGCTGAAAAAACGTTAGGCGCAACTGGCGCTAACAAACCCTCACCTTAATCCTCTCCCTTTGCGAAAGGGAGAGGAGAATTGAAACTGGAGTGACGCTTACTCCGAACCGCAGCTGGTGTTTAATCCGCCTCTCCCCGCTTGCAGGGAGAGGATTGAGGTGAGGGGTCCTTTCGTGGCGACAACAGTTAAAAATCCAGCGGCAGCTTCTTTGGGTCCTCGATACATTCTTTCACTTTAATCAGGAACGTCACCGCTTCTTTGCCATCAATCGCGCGGTGATCGTAGCTCATCGCGAGATACATCATCGGACGCACTTCCACCTTGCCAGCGATCGCGACGGGACGCGGCATGATCTTGTGCATCCCGAGGATTCCGCTTTGCGGCGGATTCAAAATTGGCGTGCTCAAAAGCGAGCCGTAAACACCACCGTTTGAAATTGTAAACGTGCCGCCGGTCAAATCTTCGATCTTCAATTTGCCTTCGCGCGCTTTGGTCGCGTAACCGGCGATGTCGCATTCGAGATCGGCGAAGGATTTTTTGTCGGCATCGCGGACAATCGGCACGACCAATCCGCGCTCGGTCCCAACGGCCACGCCGATGTCGTAAAAATTGTTTTGAATGAAATCCTCATCTTCAATGCGGCCATTCACAACCGGCACAGTCTTGAGCGCTTCCACAGCTGCTTTGATGAAGAACGACATGAACCCAAGCTTCACGTTGTTCTTTTTCGTAAACGCGTCCTGAGACTTCGTGCGCAACTCCTGAACCGCGCTCATGTCGCATTCGTTGAACGTGGTCAGGATCGCAGCCGTGTGTTGCGCCATCACCAATTGCGCCGCGATCTTGCGCCGCAACGGCGACATCTTTTTGCGAACAAACCGTCCATCAGCTAATTGTCGATCCGCTGTAGGGGAAGCAGTCTGCTTCCCTGGGAGGCTAACAGCCTCCCCTACAGTTTTCGTTTCAGATTTATTTTGCGCAGCCGCGAGCGCGTCGGATTTCGTGATTCGTCCGCCCGGACCTGTCCCAGAAATCTTCGCCGGATCGAGATGTTCTTCATCGACAATCCGTCTCACCGCCGGCGAGAGCGATGCCGCTCCGGCAGTTTCTTCGCCGTCCGTGGGTTTTTCTTTAAGCTTCGCCTCTGATCCGCCTCTCCCTGAGGGAGAGGATTGAGGTGAGGGCGCTTCGGTTTTTTCTTTTTTCTTTTCGGCCGGCGCTGCTTCAGCCGGCTTTTTCGAATCATCGATTGTGGCGACCACTTCGCCGATTTTCACTTCCTGTCCTTCAGGAACAATCGTGTCGAGGACGCCGGCCGTTTCGGCCGCAATCTCGGTTGAAACTTTGTCGGTCTCGAGAGTGAAGAGTGCGTCGCCGGCGTTGACGAAATCGCCGGATTTTTTGTGCCAGACCGATACGATTCCGCTGGAGATCGATTCGCCGACGGCGGGGATTTTTACTTCGACACTCACTTGCGCCTAACTAAGCGCAAAAAAACGCCCGGTCGAATCAAACGTTCGGCTTGTCATCCCGAACGAATGTGAGGGACCTCTCACAGGATGATTGATCACGCTCGTTATCCTGTGTGATCTACGCTTCGACTGTGAGATCCCTCGCTCCGCTCGGGATGACAATCGTCAGACGTTGAACGCGTCGCGAACGACGCAGGCTTGTTCGCGCTTGTGTCGTGCGAGCGAGCCGACGGCAGGACTGGCACCGGCGTCGCGACCGGCATAGGCGATTTCGCGACCGAAAAGTTTACGCAGTCGCGGCTCGATGAAAGTCCACGCGCCCATGTTTTCCGGCTCCTCCTGACACCAGACAAGTTGCGCGGCATTGGGAAATGCATTGACCATCGATTTTAGTTTCTTTTCATGGAGCGGATACAGCTGCTCAACGCGAATGATCGCTGCATTGTCGATCTTCTTTTCCGCGCGATAATTGATAAGGTCGTAGTAAACTTTTCCGGAACAAAGAATCACGCGTTTCAATTTGTTGGCCGGTCCGACTTCAGGTGACCCGAGAATCTCCTCGAACCTTCCACTGGTAAATTCTTCCGCACGCGAGGAAGCGAATTCGGCGCGCAACAAACTCTTCGGCGTCATGATTACAAGCGGCTTGATGAAGTCGCGTTTCATTTGCCGGCGGAGCAAGTGAAAGTACTGCGCGGAGGTCGTGAGATTGCAGACCTGAATATTGTCTTCCGCGCAAAGTTGGAGAAAACGTTCGAGGCGGCCGCTCGAGTGTTCCGGGCCCTGGCCTTCATAGCCGTGCGGCAAAAGCAGAACGATCCCGCTCGGCCGCTGCCATTTCGATTCGGC
>JBEEHZ010000083.1:0-3167 GCA_041167705.1 Verrucomicrobiota bacterium
GCCAACCTCGCCCGCTTCGACGGCGTCCGTTACGGCTATCGCGCCAAAGATCCAAAGGACCTGCTCGATCACTACGGCCGGACGCGAGAAGAAGGATTTGGCGCGGAGGTAAAACGTCGGATCATTCTTGGGACTTACGTTTTGAGTTCCGGTTATTACGACGCTTACTACGTGCGCGCGCAAAAAGTCCGCGAGCTGATTCGCCAGGACTTCGTTAAAGCGTTCGAAAAAGTAGACGCGATCGTGTCGCCAACTTCACCCGTGCCCGCGTTCAAACTCGGCGAGCGCACGGCGGATCCGCTGGCGATGTATCTGGCCGACATTTTTACCAACACCGGAAATCTCGCCGGCATTTGTGGAATCAGTGTTCCGTGCGGTTTCGCCAAAGTGAACGGGAATCAGTCCCGAAGTGATCGGGGTTCGCGAAACCTTTCGGAGTTACCGATCGGACTGCAAGTGTTAGGCAAAGCGCTCGATGAAGCGCAGATCTTCCAGATCGCACACGCTTACGAGCAAAGCACCGACTGGCACAAAGCAAAGCCGCAGATCTGAACGGTCCCCGTTACCGATAGGTTGGCGCGATTTGCTCCGTGCTAATCAGTTTGAGCCGTTTTGCTTCAAACTCGCCTTGTTCTGGCGCCACTTGCGTCAGCTTGCCACGGCCCTTCCACATGCCAGGCTCGATCTCGACCTTAAGATAAATCTTGCTGCCGGACTTGAGCGTGACTTCCGTTCCGGAATTTTGATTTTCGATTTGAAAAACGTGGTGGCCGGGCGAAATCGTGCCCACAAAAACGCGACCATTATCGATATCGACGAGGCTTTTGCCATCGACTTGTACCGTGGGCGACAGAAGTCCGCCGAGAGAATTGCGCGGCCGGTAAACAACGACCGTCGCTTTATCAGAACGGCTGGCCGAAAGTTTTGCTACAGTCGCGGCGTCGGGTTGTTTCCCGGTTGATTCGCATGCGCAAAGCATCGCGCAGAGTGGGACGAGAACGAGGGCTGAGATTGAATGTTGATTCATAAGGGTTTGAGATCGATGGAGCCGACGACCGGGATTGAACCGGTGACCTACGGTTTACGAAACCGTTGCTCTACCAGCTGAGCTACGTCGGCGCGCGAGCGGGAAAGATTACATCCTCAGGCGCTTGGCACAAGCGCCTCTACACACGGCGACAGAGCGCCGTGGCTACAAGGGCAGCACAAATGTTTCGCCGATTTCGCGGAGGGCAATGCGCTCTGGCTCATTTCGCAGCGCGGCTTCGAAGCGTTCGATCGGCTCGCGGAATGGTTCGAAGCTGAGCCGGAAAGTTTGATGATGCACCGGCATGACGAACTTCGCGCCGGCGGCATTCGCCATTTCGATCGCCTGCTCAGGAGTGCAGTGCGACTGGATCCATGGGTTGTAACAACCAATCGACATGATCGCGAGATCGATCGGCCCGTACGTGCGAAGCTCGGAAAAACGGTTCGTCATTGCTGTGTCGCCAGCGACAAGAATGCGGCGATTGTTCCTTTCGATGATGTACCCGTTGTAACCACGGTAATCGTCGTGCTGCATTCGCGCGCCCCAATGGTTCACACGAAAAGCGACGACGTCGATGTCACCCGCTGCAGTTTCGAAGGATTTGCGCTCGCCCCACGGCAGCTCGGTGATATCGCGCAACCTCGTCCGGCGCAGCAAGTCGCGGGTGCGCGGCGCGGTGATGATTTTCGTTGAAGCGTTAAAGCCATGAAGCGTGCGCAGATCGAAGTGATCGAAGTGCGCGTGGGTGAGAAGAACGATGTCGATCTTTGGCAGTTCATCGACCGTCAGCGCGGGCGCAGTCAATCGTTTCGGTCCGATGGTGAACAGAAACGGAACGCGAATTCCGATCCGCGAAAAAAGAACGGGATCGGTCAGGATATTGATGCCGAAGAAATTGATGAGCACCGTGGCGTGCCCAAGCCAAGCCGCAGTCACGCGCGCGTCGCTCCATATTGCCGGAGTCGGTTTCGCGAACGCCGGAGCTATCGGCTCCCGACTTTTCACGATCGCTTCGCGCCATAGATAGCCGGCCCAACGGCGCACGCGCGCGTTTCGGTAGCTCGGCTGGACCGATTTTAGTTCCATCACAGAGAGAATAAATCAGGAACGCAGGAAAACAGGAAAAAGGCCGGTCTGCGGAAGGCGAAAAGTTGTGTAATACGAAACACTGCAATTCCGAGCGAATGAGCTCTTAATCGCACAGTGGTTGAACGAAGTGTGACATCTTATGTCCAATTGCGATTAACCGCGTGCGCGTAGAAAAAAACATTGGCATTGTCGGAGGCGGCATCGGCGGAATCGCGACAGCGGTCGCTCTTCATCAAGCGGGCATCGACGTTGTAGTCTATGAGAGAACTCCCGAGCTGCGCGAGGTCGGCGCAGGAATGATGCTGTGGCCAAATGCCACCCGCGTGTTACGCGAGATGGGTTTGCTCGACAACATGTTGGCGTGCAGTGGTCCGAACACTCATTTTCTAGTGAGAGCGAGATCTGGCGCGATCCTGATGAACATTACGCTCGGAAAATTCGACGTTCCCGCAATCTGCATGCGCAGAAGCGATCTACTGAGCGTGTTGCTGGCCGCGCTCCCAGAGAAATCTATCCATCTTGGATCGGAGTTACACGATCTGGAGCAGTCCGAAGGCAAAGTCCGGCTCTATTTTAAAGGCGGCCTGGTGAAAGAACACGACGCAATAATCGGCGCCGACGGAATCCGGTCCCGGGTGCGATCGAAGTTGTTCGGAGCTTTCGATCCGATCTATCGCGGTTACACGGTCTGGCGCGGTTTGGCGCAATACGATGGCAATGCAATTCCCGCGGGTTGCAACAGCGAGACGTGGGGCACTGGAAAGCGATTCGGAATTCTCAACACCGGTCACCGCAGGTTCACGTGGTACGCGACATCGAATGTACCGTCACATCATCTCGACGCCGCCTGCGGAAGGAAACGCGAACTCCAGCAGATGTTCCGCGGATGGCACGACCCGATTACGGATTTCATCGATGCAACGGATGAATCTGGAATCTTGAAGAACGGCGCGTGCGACTTCGCGCCTTTGCCGGCGTGGGGCGATGGAATGGTAACGTTACTCGGAGATGCAGCGCATCCTTGCACGCCAAATCTTGGCTTAGGCGG
>JBEEHZ010000084.1:0-3564 GCA_041167705.1 Verrucomicrobiota bacterium
CGGGGTCGGCACCCGCGAGCAATTTGACCGCGTCCGGCGGGAATGGCGCGACCGGTTCGGGAAGTTCCCGGAAGCGGTTGACAATCTCTTCCTCCTCGCGGAAATCAAGCTCGCCGCCGCCAAAGCCGGCATCAGTCGCGTGGAAGTGCGCGAGCGAAAGTTGATGCTGACCCGGCGGGGCGAATTTATACTTGTCGACGGCAAATTCCCCCGTTTAGTTGCGAAGCCAGCTCATCTCGGGGAAATTTTGGAACTAACGAAAAAATTTACATGATGCGGCAAATTCTTATCGCACTGATCGCAGCTTGCCTGCTGAACTTTTCGCCCATTTGCCACGCTGCTCTCGCCGCGGGGGACCCGGAAGTAGTCGATGGTGTTGCTGCGGTCGTGAACGGCGACGTGATCACCTTTTCTCAGGTGCGGGGCCTGGTCGGGCCGCGAGAAAAATTATTGCGCGCCCAGTTCAGCGGCGAGGAGCTCATCAAAAAGGTTAAGGAAGCGCGCCAGGCCGCGCTCCAGGATTTGATCGATCGCCAGCTTATTATTCAAGCGTTCAAAAAAGAGAATTACCAGATCCCCGATCATTTCGTCGAAGAACGGGTGCAGGACATTGTCCGCACGGATTTTGGCGGCGACCGCAACACTTTCATTAAAACGCTCGAGGCGCAGAAATACTCCATGGGCGAATTCAAAAAGATGGAGACCGAAAAGATGATCGTCCAGGCGATGCGGAGCAAGAACGTCAAGCTCAACACGGTCGCTTCACCTGCAAAAGTGGAAGAATATTACAAAGCGCATCCGGACGAATTCACCAGCAAGGCGCAAGTCAAATTGCGCTTGATTATGGTTCCGAGCCACACCAGTGACGGTAACGCCGCCGCCCAGAAAGCGATGGCCGACGAAATTTTTGGCAAGCTCGTCAACGGCGCCGAGTTCGAACGCATGGCGCAGCTTTATTCCGAAGACAGCACCCGCGAGAAAGGCGGCGATTGGGGCTGGGTCGAGCGCAAGACACTGGCCGCGCCGCTCGAAAAAGCCGCGTTCAATCTCGAGCCCGGCAAAATCAGCAACGTCATCGAGTTCGGCGGCAATTATTACATCCTCAAAGTCGAAGATAAACACGGCGGCGACATCAAATCGCTCGCTGATTCCCGCGCCGACATCGAAAAGAAATTGATCCACGAGGAAGCGCAAAACCTGCAGGAGAAGTGGATCGCCAGTCTTCGTTCGAAGGCGTTCATCAAGACTTTCTGAGTTGTTGATCGGAGAGATCGGCAACCACTCTTCCGCTTCCGCTCTCGTCTTGCTCTTGCTCCTGATCGTGCTCGTGCTCGATTGAGCAGATTCGATTACGATCATGAAGTATGAGCACGAGCCAAATACCGCGCATTGGCATCACGCTCGGTGATTGCGCCGGCGTCGGGCCGGAGATTGTCGATCTTGCCCTGAAATCGGGACACGTGCCCGATTCAGCGGAATACGTCACGATTGGCCGACAGCCCGATTGCAAACCGGGCGCGCCGACAATTGAAACTGCGCGTGCCGCAGCCGCGGCACTCGAAGAAGCGGTCACCCGCGCGCGACGCGGCGAGCTGCAGGCCATTGTGACCGGGCCAGTTCATAAAGCGCGGATGTACGAAGCCGGATTCAAGTTCCCGGGACAAACAGAATTTTTTGCAGAGCGCTGTGGCGTGGAAAACTTCGCCATGTGTTTGACTGGCGGCAAAATCACAATCGCGCTCGTGACCGCGCACATTCCGCTGAGCCAGGTTCCCGGCGCGCTCAAACAATCGGAAATTGTCCGCGTCGGTTTATTGCTTCTCGATTTTCTGAAACGGCGCGGGATCGATTCGCCGCGCATCGCCGTTGCCGGATTAAATCCGCATGCCGGCGAATCGGGAAAAATTGGTCGCGAAGAAATCGAAATCATCGCACCGGCTGTTGCTGAGCTTCAAAAACAATGCGGCGCAAGATCGACAATCACCGGTCCGAATTCGCCCGATACGATTTTTCATCGCGCGGCCGAAGGCGAATTCGACGCCATTCTTTGCATGTATCACGATCAGGGTTTGATCCCATTAAAGCTGCACGCATTCCACAACGGCGTGAACGTGACGCTCGGGTTGCCGTTTCCGCGCACCAGCCCCGATCACGGCACCGCGTTCGAGATCGCCGGTAAAGGAATCGCGCATGCCGATAGCATGATCGCCGCCATCAATCTCGCAGTTGAACTTTCCCAAAACAGAAAATCATCCGCTAAACACGCGAAAGAACGCTAAAAGGGAATCTGTAATTCATGTCAGCAGCTTTAGCGTAATTTGGCGTTTTTGGCGGACCATTCGTTCCGATTACGATTACAAGCATGAGCACGAGCAGGAGTGGAAGATTCGACAAATACATTTCGGTCTTCAACATCGGACTGCAGAACACGTTCGTTTATCGCTGGAATTACTTTCTGCGCGCTGCCTTCGGTCTGATCCCGCTCGCCGGCACCGTTTTTTTGTGGAGTGCGGTCTTCAAAGAGCGCGGCGGCGCTCTCCACGGTTACGACTACGGCTCGATGATCTATTATTATTTGCTAATGATCCTGGTCAGCAACCTGGTCACGCCGACCGAAGACGAGTGGCAAATCGCGGCCGACATTCGCGAAGGCCAGATCAATGCGCTCCTGACCAAGCCGATGAGTTATCTCGCCTATCGGTTCAGTATTTTTTGCAGCGGCCGGCTCGTTTACACCTTTGTCACGCTGCCACCGATCGCGCTCATCTTTCTTTATTTTCACAACTACGTCGTGCTCCCGCAGGATCCCATGACTTATGTGCTCGCAACGTTGTCGACGTTGATGGCGGCGTTCATCCAGTTCTTCATCACCTATTCGCTCGCGATGATGGCGTTCTGGATTTTAGAAATCACCACCATCGTGTTCATCGTCTACTCGTTCGAATATTTCCTCGGCGGCCAAATGTTTCCGATCGATATCATGCCGGCGGGAATTCAAGCGGCGCTGAAATGGATGCCGTTTTATTACGAGCTGTTCTGTCCGGTCGCGATTTTTCTGGAGCGATTAAAAGGCGCGGAACTTTGGCAGGCGCTCGCCATCCAAACCGGCTGGCTCTTTCTCACCTGGTTCCTCGCGCGCGCGATGTGGCACCGCGGCCTCCGCCATTATCAAGCCGTCGGCGGATAGAAATTACTTCGTCGTTGCCAAACCTGCCGTTTTCCAGGCTTTGAAGCCGCCGGCCATGGAACGGACGTTTTTGTAGCCCATCTTTTGCAAACTTTCGGCCGCGAGCGCGGAACGGCCGCCGCCGCCGCAATGACAGATGATCGTCATATTGCGATCGGGAAATTTATCTTCGACTTCGAGCTCGATCATTCCGCGACTCATGTGCACCGCGTCCGGAATATGACTTTCTTCCCATTCGTCTTTCTCGCGAACATCGACAATCACCGCGTCGCTGCTTTTCGATTTCGACGCGACGTCGGTCGGAGAAATTTCCGTGATCTTCTTTTTCGCGTCTGCGACCAAATCTTCGAAACCCTTGTGCTCAGCCATACAGATTT
>JBEEHZ010000085.1:0-5371 GCA_041167705.1 Verrucomicrobiota bacterium
CGCTGCTCCGCGCTCGATCATCTTAATCGCCGAAAACGAGCGGCAGGTTACCAAGCTGATCCGCCCGCGCAGTGAAGGCGGCGACGATCTCGACGCCGTTTGGAACGACGATTTCCATCACAGCGCCGTCGTCGCCCTGACCGGAAGACGGGAAGCGTATTACAGCGATTTTCTCGGCACGCCGCAGGAATTTATTTCCGCAGCCAAATACGGTTATTTGTTTCAAGGACAACCCTATTTCTGGCAGGAAGCACCGCGCGGCACACCGGCTTTCGGTTCTCCCCCTCACGCGTTCGTCGCCTTCATTGAGAACCACGATCAAGTTTCGAACACGGCGACGGGCGAACGCCTGCGATTTCAAAGCTCGCCTGGCCGCTACCGCGCCATGACGGCGCTGCTTTTGCTCGGGCCATGGACGCCGCTCCTTTTTCAAGGCCAGGAGTTTGGCGCCTCCACCCCGTTCATATTTTTCACCGATGTGGGCGACGGTCAGATGCGCGAGTCAATTCGCAAAGGGCGCTTCGCATTTCTGGCGCAGTTCCCCTCCCTGGCCACAAAGGAAGTGCAGGAACGTTTACCGGTACCTTCCGATCCGACATCGTTTGTTAGCTGCAAGCTTGATTTTAGCGAGCGCCAAAAAAACCAGGAGCTTTACGATCTCCATGTCGATCTTTTGGGGCTTCGCCGCGAAGACTCGCGTTTTCGCGAACAGATACCAAATGGCGTGGACGGGGCGGTCCTCGGTCCGGCCAGTTTTCTCCTGCGTTACTTCAGCGAGAATAATCGGGACGATCGACTTTTGGTCGTCAACTTTGGCGAAAGTCGCGACCTGAACCCGATTCCCGAGCCATTGCTCGCACCGCCACTCGGTTTGGAATGGGAAACTATTTGGTCGAGCGAATCGGCGCGCTACGGCGGGTCCGGAACCGCGACCGTCGCAACCCAAGACAAATGGACCATACCGGCGGAAGCGACGGTGGCGTTGCGTTTGGTGCCCGAGAAAGAGCCGCGGAAGCAGCCGGCGCGAAGGAAGTTCGGATGATCCGATTTCCGCTCGACCGCGAGCATCGATGAAGAAGCAATTTGAAACGATCGGGCCCGTAATTCGTTCGATGCCGTGGGACGGAACGCAAATGTCCCGCGAGCTTTTGCTAACTCGCGAATGGCTCGTGACCAACGGACTTGGCGGGTATGCGTCCGGCACCGTTTCCGGCGCAGTCACGCGTCGCTATCATGGATTGCTCATCGCCGCTCTGCCGGGACCGCTCGGACGGATCGTGATGTGGAATCACGTATCTGAATTTCTCCGCTTTAGTGACGATGACGTCGTTTCGCTTGGCGCGGAAGAGCGTGCCGGCGGACAGCTCGATCTGAAAAGCGCCGATTATTTGACTGAGTTCCGCCTTGAGGATGGGCTCCCTGTCTGGACTTATCATGTTCGCGAAGTCGTGGTCGAAAAGCGCGTGTTACTGCCTCACTTGCAGAATACAGTCCATGTCAGCTATCAAGTGATCTCGAAAGGAAAGCCGCCGCGACTCGAGTTGCGTCCTGCCTTTCATTTTCGGCATCATGAAGCGCCGGTCGATTCTGATCTGGCCGCGCCGTACAAACTCACGGCTGTTGATGGCCGTTACGAAATCGCCTCGGCCCGCCGAAAGCTGCCGCCGCTCCGCATGCAACTGCACGGCCGGGAAGCTGCGTTCACGATCTCTCCATGTAAAATTCCTCAAGTCGTTTATCGGATTGAGCAACAACGTGGTTATTCGTATGAAGGTGAACTCTGGAGCCCGGGATTCTTTCGCGTCGATCTGACCGAACAAAGTACGGCGACTTTAGTCGGCTCAACCGAACCATGGGACATCGTCGACGTGTTGGGACCTGAAGATGTTCTCGCGGCCGAACGTGAACGTCGCGCCCGCTTGCTTCACGCTGCGATTCCCAAGGCCCGGCAAAGTTTTCCGGCAGAGCTAGTGTTTGCAGCCGACCAATTTGTTATTACGCCCGCGGGGCGGTTCGAAGAAGCCGCCCGCGCGCATGCCGCCGGCGACGAAGTCCGCACCGTCATCGCCGGATATCACTGGTTCACCGATTGGGGACGCGATACGATGATCAGTTTGGAAGGCCTGACCTTGGTCACGGGACGATTGCTCGAGGCCGGCTACATCCTGCGCACGTTCGCGCATTATGTCCGTGACGGCCTGATTCCAAACATGTTCCCAGACGGCGCCAAGGAAGGCAAATACAACACCGCCGACGCGACGCTTTGGTTCTTCCATGCGTTGAACCGTTATCTCAAGCGAACGGCCGACCGCACGACATTGCAGCTTCTTCTGCCGATGTTGGTCGACATCGCCGAACATCATTTGCGGGGAACACGATACAACATCCATGTCGATCCGAAGGACGGTCTGCTCGTCCAAGGCGAGGAAGGTTATCAACTCACCTGGATGGATGCGAAGATGGGGGACTGGGTGGTCACTCCGCGTCGCGGCAAAGCGGTCGAGATCAACGCGCTTTGGTATAACGCGCTCTGCCTGCTCGCGAATTGGTTGCGCGAAAATGACGACGACGCTTCCGCCGAAACCTACGAGGAACACGCCGAACGCGCGCGCGTTTCATTCAATAATCGGTTTTGGTTCACCGAAGGCGGTTACCTGTACGATGTTGTCGATGTTGATGGCGGGAGCAAAAACGATTCGTCATGCCGGCCCAACCAATTGTTCGCCATCTCGCTCGATCATCCGGTGCTTGATGCGAAGGACTGGAAATCTGTTCTCGAGATAGTGGAAAAGGAGTTGGTCACGCCGGTCGGCTTGCGTACGCTTTCGCCCAATAGTCCAGACTACAAACCGATTTACGCCGGCGATCTGCGCTCCCGCGATGGCGCGTATCACCAGGGCACGGTCTGGGCGTGGCTGATCGGACCATTCATCGACTCTTGGCTGAAAGTTCATCCGCACGATCGGGCGTCGGCGCGCAAATTTCTTGAAACTTTCCCGATCCATTTGAGCGACAACGGCGTCGGCTCGATCAGCGAGGTCTTTGACGCGAGTGAGCCGCACATGTCCGGCGGTTGTATCGCGCAAGCGTGGAGCGTAGCGGAAGTTTTGCGCGCCTGGCTGGAAACGGCCTAACGTCCGAGCCGGACTAGCAGTAAAATTGGCGAATCACCACCGCCTCTACACGGTCAAGTTGCTCGACATCCTTGTGGCGCTCAAATAGATGCGCGCCTGCGATTCAATATTGATGCCTGAAACCGAAACAGCAGAAGAACTTTCCAAAAAGCCGGAGGTCCGAGAGGAACTCGAACGAACCGGAGACAAAAAACCGGCCAAGAAAGTCAAAGCCGCAACCACAGACAAGTTTTGGTTTTTCACTCACGCTTTGCTACTGCTCGGTTGCGCCGTCCTCTACTACGTCATCGGCACCAAACTACTTCCGCTCATCCAATCGGAGGTGGATCTGGGCCGACGTTTTCTCCGCGGTTTCGCGCTCGTCGTCATCGTGCTCGCAACGGCGAAAGCTGTGCGGGTTTACGCGATCGGGCGGATTGAAGACACGGTCACACGTTTCACGCTTCGACGTATTCTTCTCCTCGTCGCGGGACTGTTAATCGCGGTCATTGTCATCTCAGTCGTGTTCGTGAATTGGTACGGCGCCCTCACCGCGCTCGGCATCGGGTCGATCATCGTTGGATTGGCGGTGCAGACGCCGATGAAAAGCTTCATCGCCTGGATTTATATTCTGGTGCGCCGACCTTTTCGAGTTGGCGATCGAATTAAAATCGGCGATGCCACCGGTGACGTCATCGACGTCGGATATCTCGACACCACACTCTGGGAATTTGGCGGCCATTACATTTCCGGAGACCATCCGAGCGGCCGCGTTATCCGGTTTCCAAACGAAAAAGTGCTCGATGAGATTGTTTGGAATTATTCCTGGCCGCTTTTCCCCTACATCTGGAATGAAATTAAATTTCAAGTCGCGTATCAGAGCGATTTGAAATTCGTTGCTGAGACGATGCAGCGGATCGTCACCGAAGAAATCGGAAAGGAAATGATGGAACGAGTTTCGGTTTACCGCGATTTGTTGGCCCGCACGCCGGTGGACGAACTCGAAGTGCGCGAACATCCTCGGGTCATCTTTCGTGTCGACGAAATGACTTGGATCGACGCGATCGTGCGCTATTTGGTGGCGCCGCGTGAGGCGGGCCCGGTAAAAAGCCGGTTGATCCCAAAACTACTCGAGGCCCTTAACGCCGCGCCGGAGAAGGTCATGTTCCCGAAAGGCGACGCCCGCTAAGATCGACATCTTTTACCTGTAGCCGTCGCCCTGTGGGCGAAGCACGCGCTTCGCACAACGAAGCGGCTACAGGCTACAACTTTGTTCGGCCGGACAGCGCTTGTTGCAGCGTCAATTCGTCGGCCGATTCCAAACCTGAACCCGCGGGCAGACCCCGCGCGATACGCGTGAGCGCGACCGGTTTATCTTTCAAAAGATCGACCAGGTAATTAGTGGTCGCTTCACCTTCGACATCGACCGCGAGCGCGAAAATGATTTCGGTGAATTTCTCTTTCTCCACCCGATCGAGGAGTTCTTTGATCCGCAAATCTTCTGGGCCGATATGATCCAGCGGCGAAATGCGTCCGCCTAACGAATGATAGCGTCCGCGAAAAGCTCCGGTTTTTTCGAGCGGCAAGATATCGGTTGGCTGTTCGACCACGCAGAGCAACTCAATCGCGCGTGCAGAATCCGAGCAAATGTCGCAGAGTTCGCTGGCCGTGAAGTAGCCGCAAAGTTTGCACGGATGAATTCCTCGCCGTGTTTCGGAAATCGCGCGCGCGATTTGCTCCGGCTGATCGCCGCGTGTCTGCACCATCCAGAGCGCGATTCGCTCGGCTGATCGCGGACCAACTCCGGGCATTTGCCGAAGTTGCGCCACTAAATCCCGCAGCGCGGGCGGATATTCTGTCTTTCTCATACCGCCAGTCCGGCTCGGACCCGCGCCTTACTTACGCCTGCCTCATCGGCACTTCGGCCAGATTCAGCGCGAGCGGCTCGAGGCGGCGGAGATACAATTGCAGCGGCGCGTCTTCTTCCTCGTTAGGTCCGCGCGCCTTTTGAAATTCTGAATACGCCTCGGCCCAGCGTTTCTCACGATAAAACACGACGCCGTTCCAGAAACAATCGCGCCGGGCCAGCTGTTCCGGTTTCGCTTCCGCCGCCGGCCAGAGCGGTTCGTAGATTTCATGGCGCTCCCGCGAATTCACGCCGCTGAGAAAATCGATCGGTCGCGCGACGATATATCGGCTGGCCAGCTCAAACGTGCGCGGTCCGATCAAAACCCGCGAACCATAAAAGCGGTTCGCGA
>JBEEHZ010000086.1:0-5265 GCA_041167705.1 Verrucomicrobiota bacterium
CGCCTGCACAAACAAGAGACGAACGTTACTCGCGGCTTTGTTCTTCATCGCGCTGGTCGCAATCTGGACCGCGATTGTCCGCGCGAAGATCTGGTCGCCGATTTTATTGCCGTCGCCGGGGAGCGTAGCGGAATATCTCGCGAGTGCTTTTCGCGACGGAACATTATTGCAGGCGACGTCGGTAACACTGCGACGTTTGTTGCTTGGATATTTTATCGGGCTGGCCATCGGTTTGCCGCTTGGGCTGCTGACCGCATCTTCAAAATTTGTCGAAGACACGATTGGCGTGCTCGCACTCGGTTTGCAGACGTTACCAAGTGTGTGTTGGGTGCCGCTCGCGTTACTCTGGTTCGGACAAACCGAAGGGGCGATGCTGTTTGTCGTGATTATGGGAACGGTCTGGTCGGTGGTGATCGCGACTGATACGGGCGTGCGCACAATTCCGCCGATCTATGCGCGGGCGGCGCGCACAATGGGTTCAACTTATTTTCACAAATGGACGCGCGTCATTTTGCCAGCGTCGCTTCCCTATTTAGTGAGCGGGATGAAACAGGGCTGGGCATTTGCGTGGCGTTCATTGATGGCCGCAGAAATTTACGTGACGATTCTGACCGGGTTCGGTCTGGGGCATCTGCTTCATTATGGTCGGGAATTAAATGCGATGGACCAGGTGATCGGGATCATGCTGGTGATTGTCGTCATCGGTTTATTGGCGGACAAAATTTTGTTCTCGCCATGGGAACGTTTTCTTCATCGCCGCTGGGGAACGGGCCGAGTGTAGGATGTCGATCTTGGTTCGGCTTGTATGTATCTCGGCAGCTCCCGTTGCGCTCGACCGCTACCCTAGCGGCTCTGCCGGCCACGTCGCTCGTCCCACTCGCTCCAATCGCTTGCGCTACAAAGCGAGAGGCAGGGTGACCGTGAAAGTGGCGCCTTTGCCTCGCCCCTCGCTTCGTGCGCGGATGCTTCCGCCGTGCATTTCGACGATCGCCTTACTGATGGCGAGACCGAGACCGAGACCTTCGCGTCGCATTTCGAGCTGCTCGAAGGCATCGAAAATTTTCTCGAGAAACCCCGGGTCGATGCCGATACCAGTATCGGTAATTTCGATGGTGATCGAATCGGGGACGCTGTTATAAGAACGGACTGAAATAGATCCGGTATCGCCAGTGAATTTGCAGGCATTGCTCAGAATGTTCCAGAAAACCTGCTGCATACGCGGTGGATCGACATTGACCTGATGAGAGGCCGCTTCGAGCGCATTCGAAAGTTCAATCTGCCGACAGTTGACATCGGCACGCACAATTTCAATTGCGTGCTGGACGACCTCGTGTGCGTCGGTTGGCTGAAGCCGCAACTGTAATTTGCCGCGGGCAATGCGGGTGAGATCAAGCATGTCGTCGATCAATCTCGCTTCCAATTCGACATTGCGGCAGACCATGCGCAGTCCCTGTTCCAGCTCCGGATCGAGCCCGGGCTGATTCAGGACCCCGTCCGCCCAAAGCAAAATCGGATTGAGCGGCGTGCGCAATTCGTGACTGAGCGTAGCGAGAAAACGATCTTTGGCCGCGCTGGCCGCTTCGGCATTTTCTTTGGCCCGTTCCAACTCCTGCCCGATCCGACGACGCTCGATAAAAAGGCCGATCTGACTGCCAAGCGCGGTGACCAATTGGAGCAAATCGGGATCAGGATCGGCGGCATGTTCGCTGAACAGTTCAACGACGCCGTTGATCGCGCGACCGGCGAAAAGAGGAAAAGCGAAACCGCCGTGTAATCCTGCGTCCCGCGCTGCCGGTGCCCGCGGAAAATTTTTGTCTACGACCACATCGTGAACCCAGGTCGGCTCGTTCGATTCCCAAACCCGTCCCGGCAACCCTTCGCCCATTTGCAATTGAACCGCGGAAGAGAGTTGACCGAATTTTTCGAACTGGGGCGCTCCCGCGTGCCAGTAGGCCTGGCAGCGTAACCGCCCGATTGTCTCATCATAAAGCCAAAGCCCGCTCAAAACCCAATCACCGATCGAGGCGATCGTCTGAAGGATCGGAGGGCTCGCTTCTTCAAGGGTCCAAGAGCCGGCGAGCAAACTTGCCACCGCGTACTGAGCAAGACGTCGGCGGTCGTTGAGGACGCGCTCGGAAATATCGCGCGCAATTTTTGATGCACCAATCACCCGTCCATCGGCATGTCTAATGGGTGATACGGTTATCGAGACGTTTATGACGCTACCATCTTTTCGACGGCGCACGGTGTCGAAGTGCTCGACGCGTTCGCCGGAGTGAATTCGATCAAGGATCTGCTGTTCTTCGTGGTAACGCTCCGGCGGAATAATGAGGGTGATTGGTTTGTTGATCACTTCGTCAGCGCTAAAGCCGAAAAGCTTTTCTGCGCCTCCGTTCCAACTGGTGATGATGCCATTGAGATCTTTGCTGACGACGGCGTCGTCCGAGGATTCAACAATGGCGGCGAGGTGCCGGCTGGCTTCTTCATTGCGGGTGCGCTCCGTGATGTCGCGCAGATAAGCTGTAAAAATCGGCGAGCTGTCGATCTTGAGAGCGGTGATCGCCAGTTCGATCAAAATCTCGGAACCATCCTTGCGCACACCGGCGATCTCGATCCGCTTTCCAATCACCGGCCCCTCACCTGTTTTGAGAAAATGGGCCAGTCCGCGGCGGTGCTGCTCGCGCATGCGCGGCGGAATGATCAATTCGGCCAGTTCTTTGCCGACAGCCTCCTGCCGGTTGAAACCAAACACGCGCTCGGCCGCGGGGTTAAATTCGAGGACCCGGCCATCTGCGTCCATGGTAATGATGCAATCGAGCGCCGTGTCGAGAATGCCGCGATACAGCATTTCGAGCTTGTCGCTGGAGACAGTTTCGCTGTTTTGAGCCCTTGGTTTGGATTTCATCCGGAGCGCGCCCCTTCGCGCGAGACTAACAAGTTTGACGGCGAGCGTGCAATAGCACTTCGCAGGAAGAGAGCGATCTTAACCGCTGGAATGGCAGGCGAGGAAGTTGTAGGAAAGAGATTCTCCGCGGCCGATTGCATGAAAATACTTTGTGTAGTTGAACATGGTAACGCTCCAAGCACTCGGCTGCGGCTGCGTGATTGTCTGGATTACTATTCCGCTCTGGGCGTGGAAGTGACGGTCGTTCCGACGCGGCGTTCCAGCGTGACGGAGCGGCTGCGCGTTCTCAAAGAAGCGCGCCGGCATGACGTGGTCGTTCTTTTCAAAACAATCGGCTTTAACGAATTCGAGCTTGGGCTGTTGCAGCGGGCAAATCGCCGAATCGTTTTTGATTTCGACGACGCGGTGATGTTTCGAGACCAAAAGCATCGGCGGCCGTTGCGCGGAAAAGATTTTAAGAAATTCCTGAGGACAGTCCGACACTGCGCCGCGGTCGTGGCCGGCAATGATTTTCTCGCCTGTTTCGCGGAAGCCTCCGGTCGCCGGGCGATTGTCCTGCCGACATCGATCGATCTTCGTCGTTATCATTTAAAACAGAACTTTGATGGACCCGGGCCAACGATCGGCTGGGTTGGGCTGAGCGATGGGCTGCCTTATCTCCGGCATATCCAGCCTGCCTTGCAGCGGCTGAGCGAAATGTTTCCCGGCCTAAAACTGAAAGTGGTTTCCGATAAACCGCTTCAACTCGACCGCGTCCAAGTCGAGAACGATCCATGGCGATTGGAAACGGAACAGGCCAATCTCGCCAGTTTCGATATTGGAATCATGCCGTTATGGGATTCGGTTTGGACGCGGGGAAAATGCGGTTACAAGATTTTGCAATACATGGGCGTCGGCACGGCCGTGGTCGCGTCCGATGTCGGCGTTAACAATGAGATCATTTCACATGGCGAAAATGGTTTTCTCGCGAAAACGCAGGACGACTGGGTCAAGGCGCTCAGCAGCTTGGTCCGCGACGCGGAGCAGCGGAGAACGTTCGGATTGCGCGGGCGAGAATTGATCGAGAAACGTTATTCTTTGGAAAGTTTTGCCCAAGGCTACGTCAAGCTGTTGCACGAAACCGCGCGTATCCCGGGAGAATCTCCGGACTCTGGAGGGCGCCGCAGTTTTGGACGATGGAATCTTAGCAGTCGCGCCCGCGAGCTTTCCGGTGGAGACGCAGTTGTCATCTCAGTGCCGAAAAGCGGACGCACCTGGGTGCGGACCTTTCTCTGCGCCTATTTTTGCAAACGGACGGGCAAACCGTTCACACTCCGCCCCGATCGTTATCATGAGCCGGACATTCCGCGCATGATTTTTTCGCATGATTTCGCCGAGCAGCGAATGAAGGCGACGCTCTGGGAGCGGATTCGCGGCAAATATCTGGTGCCGGCGCGAGAGCTGGCCCGGGCCCGTGTGATTCTTTTGGTGCGCGATCCTCGAGACGCCTTCGTCTCGCTTTACATGCAGCTGGTCCATCGCACCCGCGAAACGCCTCAGGAACTAAAACAGAAAAGTATCGGCGATCTTCTCCGTGATCGTCGTTACGGAATCTTGTCGATCATCAAAACGATGAACAACTGGTTCGCCGAGTTCGGGCATCGTAAAAACTTTACGCTTCTGCGTTATGAATCGTTGCGCGCAGCGCCGGAAGAGAATTTCCGAAATTTGCTCAGCACCCTCGGAGACACTTTACCAGACCCGGACGCATTTAAATACGCGCTTGAGTTTTCCGATTTCGCCAACATGCAAAGACTGGAAGTAGCCGGCGTGTTTGATTCGAAAATTCTGCGCTCACGCGATGTTCAAAATCCGGAATCATTCAAAGTCCGACGCGGCAAAGTGGGCGGCTATCGCGATTATCTTTCGGCGGAGGACCAGACATTCGCCGCTGACGCGCTCAAACATTTAGACGCGCGTTTCGGTTATACGGCGTGAACCTCCGCGGATGAAAGATCGACATCGTCCGCCCGTGCTCATCATTGGGGCGCATCGTTCAGGCACGACCGCGACGGCGCGCGCGCTGGAACTGCTCGGATTACAAATCGGGCAGCATCTTGATAGCCATCGGGAGCCGCGACCATTGCAAAAATTACATGAGGACTATCTGCGACGACTCGGAGCGGCCTGGCATAATCCGCAACCATTTTTGAAATGGATCGAGTCCGTGGAAGGAAAACAGGATTGCGTCTCTTACCTGCGGTCGAATGTTCGCCGGAATTTCGCTCGGATCTTTGGTTATCGCTCCAATCCGAAAGGACTTTGGCTCAGGGCCCGACTCAGCGTTGGCGCGCCGTGGGGGTGGAAGGAACCGCGGACGA
>JBEEHZ010000087.1:0-2757 GCA_041167705.1 Verrucomicrobiota bacterium
GGAGCAGGTCACGCCTCAGGCGTCGTTTATCGAGGACTTGGGCGCCGATTCGCTCGATATCGTGGAACTGGTGATGGCGTTCGAAGAAGAATTTTCCGTGGAAGTGCCGGACGAAGACGCTGAGAAATTGCAGACCGTCGGCGACGTCATCAACTACATTAAAGAACGCGCCAAGTCGCAGGGCGGCGGCGCAGCGAGCGGCAGCGCGAGCTAACGATTTCTTAGGCGGACGCGCTCTGTCGCGTCCAACGATTAACGGAACGACACTGAGGTCGTTCCCCACATTCTTTCCCGGTTGCGCGAGCACGCAACGCGCCCAGACTAACGACAATGGATTTCAGCCTGTTGCAAAGGCCATTGCTCCACGTCTTTGGGCACGATGTGTCGTTTCTCGGCCTCATCGCGTTCGTCATTTGGTTTTCGATCGGCGTGTTCGCGGCCCGCGCGCTGCAAAGCGATGTGGTCCGGCGTTTTTTCAGCCGCTTCAAGATCGACGCAAACCTGATTGCGATCCTGACCACGATCCTGAGCGTGGCCGCAGTTGCGTTTTTTACAATGAACGCAATCAACGCCGCCGGCGTGCCGTTGTCCTGGAATGCGCCGTTACCGGGCGTCACTCTGAGCCTGGTTCAAATTTTCCTGCTCATCGCGCTGCTGATCGCGGTTTTCTGGATTTCATCGCGAACGAAGCGGTTTCTGTTCAATCGCTTTCTCGCCAAAAGCGGGCTCGATCGTTCGTTGCAATACGCGATCGCACAGATCGTCAGCAATGTCGTTCTCATCGTCGGCATTTTTATTGTTCTCGATAATGCCGGCATTCATCTCGGTGCGCTGACAGTTTTTGCCGGCGCTGTCGGCGTCGGTGTCGGCTTTGGTTTGCAAAATATCGCGAGCAATTTTATCAGCGGCCTGGTCATTTTGGCCGAACGCCCGATCACGGTGGGCGATCGGGTCGAAGTAGCGGGCATCGCCGGCCAAGTGCAGCACATTCGAGCCCGCAGCACCGTGATCGTGACCAACGACAACATCACCATGATTGTTCCGAATACGAAATTCATCGACTCACCGGTGACGAACTGGACTTACGGCGATCCGCGGGTCCGATTTCGTGTTCCGGTAGGGGTGGCCTACGGCAGCGACGTGAACAAGGTACGCGAAGCGTTACTCGCTGCCGCGGAGGAAAACTCCAACACCCTGAAAGATCCCGCGCCGAACGTTTTCCTGGAAAAATTCGGCGAGAATTCCCTCGATTTTGAGTTGGTCGTTTGGAGCAGCGAGATGAGCTATCGACCGCGCCGTTATCGGAGCGACCTCAATTTCGCGATGGAGGAAAAGCTGCGCGAAGCCGGAATTGAGATCGCGTTCCCACAACGCGATCTGCACATTCGCAGCGGCGTGGTCAAAGTGCAGAACGTCGACGCGGCCAATCGAAATGCGCGATGACGTTGTCGTTCCTTTTGCGCAAGGAACGGCCAGGATCCTGACGCTATCGGGCGTCCGAAACTCGGAAGCGTGGAAACGCGCCTTACAGGACAAATGCAAAGATCATCGTTATTACGAGTTGATCGACGAGACGCTGGCGAACGATTTCGAATATCGTTACGCGTTGCTCGAGGACAGCTCGGGAAATATTCGCGCCATTCAGCCGATCTTCTTCGTCAGACAAAATCTGGTTGAAGGAATGCGCGGTGCGTTCCGCAGGATTGTCGATCTCGTCCGAAAAACATTTCCGCGCTTTCTCACGATGCGCGTGTTGATGGTCGGCTGCGCCGCCGGCGCGGGTGAGCTGGGCGTTTGCGACGCGAACGATGAACGCTGGACGGCCGAAGCGTTGGGCGCGACGCTGCGCAATTACGCTCGCGCGAACAACGCTTCGCTTGTGGTCTTGAAAGATTTTCCCGCCAGTTATCGCTCCGCCCTATCAGTTCTCTCCGAAAACGGTTACGTGCGTGTGCCGAGCATGCCGATGACGCGTTTGGCATTGTCGTTTCAAAATTTCGACGAATACATGCAAACGCTCGGTTACGTCAGCCGTAAAAGTCTGCGCCGAAAATTCCGCAAAACGGAACGCGCAACCAAGATCGAGATGGAAGTCGTGAATGATATCTCGCCGCACATCGACGCGATCTATCCCCTCTATCTTCGGGTCCACGAGCGCTCGCCGATGAAATTTGAGACGCTGACGAAGGAATTTTTTTGCGGCATCAGTCAAACCATGCCGGAGCGGGCGTGGTTTTTTATATGGCGAAAATCGGACAAGATTATCGCGTTCAGCCTTTGTCTTATCTGCGGCGACACGATTTACGATGAGTGCCTCGGCCTCGATTACGATGTCGCGCTCGATCTCCATCTTTATTTTTACACCATGCGCGACGTGATCCGTTGGGCGATCGACCAACGGTTGCGCTCCTACTGCAGCGGTCCGCTCAATTACGATCCGAAGCTGCATCTCGGCCACGAGCTCGCGCCGCTCGATCTTTACGTGCTTCACACGCGGAGATGGCTCAATCCAATCTTTGGTGTGGCGTTGAAATATCTCGAACCAACTCGGCACGATCCGATTTTGAAAAAGTTTCCAAACGCAGATCAGCTTTGAGTCAGAGCCGGACTGGCTTTTATTGCGTCGACATGACAAACAATCGGCCTTCCGGATTTGCCAACCCATGGCTGCAGCTTGGGCTGAACATCATTTGTGTCGTTCTCTACGAATTGCTGTTGAAGACTGGGGCCAAGGCCACAGCAGATCTCTCTCAGGCC
>JBEEHZ010000088.1:0-2886 GCA_041167705.1 Verrucomicrobiota bacterium
TCGCCGGCGTGATGCTACGGCACTTGGATAACAACATCTTCACCCAGATCGGCTTCGTCGTTCTGGCGGGAATGAGCGTGAAGAATGCGGTGCTGATCGTTGAATTCGCCAAGCAGCAACAGGAACACGACCCCAAAATGCCCGAGCCCGAGGCGGCCATCGAAGCGGCCCGGCTCCGCCTTCGCCCGATTCTCATGACCAGTTTCGCATTCATCTTCGGCGTGCTTCCGCTTGTTGTTAGTTCAGGCGCCGGCGCGGAAATGCGGCAAGCCCTTGGGACAGCCGTTTTCTTCGGAATGCTCGGAGTCACCGGATTCGGTCTGTTCCTTACCCCCGTCTTTTACGTCGTCATCATGTGGTTCAAAGAGCGGCGCGACAAAAGGCGGGCAACGGCGTCAACCCAATCCGGATCGGCTTTGACGGCGGAACCATCCGTATGATTGATCGTCTTCCAACGCGGATCGCAGTGTATCTGGCCGCTGAGAACGGCGGCGACAGCGAATGTGCACGACCTTGAAGGACAGAGTGAACGATGCTCGCTTTCTTCAAAACATAGTTTCAGGCTCTATATCAAGGATAACGACTCCATGACCTACCGGCGATTGTTCACCATCGCAGCGTCTGGCGCGCTGCTGACCCTCATGTTCTTTGCCGCAGGTTGTTCCCGCAAAAAGGCTTCGGCCGGTCCGGCCGCGCCGGAGGTCCTGGTCACGACCGTTGTGCCGAAGGATGTGCCTCGGATCCTGGAACGGGTCGCCACGCTGGACGGTTTCATTAACGCGAATATCAACGCGCAGGTGCAGGGCTACATCGTGTCGCGCGATTATCAGGAAGGCAGCGAGGTGAAAAAAGGGGATCTGCTTTTTCAAATCGATCCACGCCCGTTTGAGGCCGCATTGGCACAAGCCAAGGCCACTCTGGCCAAAGACCAGGCCAATCTGGCAAAGGCCGACGCGGATGAAAAACGCGCGCAGGATTTGTTCAACAAGAAGGTGATTAGCGATCAGGAACGGGACACTGCTGTGGCCGCGGCTGGATCAAACAGGGCAAACGTCCAGGCGGACGAAGCTGCGGTCAAACAGGCGGAGTTGAATCTTGGTTACACTAAAATCACAGCGCCGATCGACGGAGTGGCCGGATTCGCCAACAATCAGGTCGGCGATCTGGTTGGTCCGAGTACCGGACCGCTTACTACCGTCTCGCAAGTTGATCCCATCAAAGCGATTGTGACCGCAGGCGAGGGCCCGTTCACGGATTTTGTGTCACGTCATCCTGACCAGAAAGAACGCGAAGCCTATATAAAGACTCTCCAGTTCGAATTGATTCTCAGCAGCGGCAACGTTTATCCGCACACAGGGACATTCTACGCGCTCGATCGGAATCTCGATCCGAAGACCGGTTCGATTCGCTATTACGTGACCTTCCCGAATCCGGGAAATATTTTGCGACCGGGTCAGTTTGGGAAGGTGCGCTTCGTCGCAGATCAGAAAAAGGGCGCGATGGTCGTTCCGCAAGAGGCGGTGAACGAATTGCAGGGCAATTTCCAAGTCGCAGTGGTCGATCAAAACAACAAGGTCAGCATTCGTCCGGTGAAAATGGGCGAGCGCATCGGCGCGATGTGGGAAGTGACCGAAGGCTTAAAGCCTGGCGACAAAGTTGTCGTGCAGGGACTGCAAAAAGCGCGCGAAGGATCGACCGTCACGGTGAAAGAGTGGACGCCCCCCGCGCAACAAGTCGCGTCTGGCGCCTCGCCCGCGCAAAAGAATCCCTGACTGCCATGTCGGAGTTCTTCGTTAGGCGGCCCATTGTTGCCATCGTCATCGCGATTCTGATGACACTCATCGGCGGCGTTTGCATTCTCGCGTTGCCGATCGCGCAATATCCGCAAATCGCGCCGCCGGAAATTCAAGTGCAGACGCACTACACCGGCGCGGATGCGTTAACGATCGAGCAATCGGTCGCGGCACCGATCGAGCAGCAGATGAGTGGCGTCGATAACATGAATTACATGTATTCGATCAACGCTAACAGTGGCGACATCCGATTGATCGTGGATTTCGACATCGCGACCGATCCGAACATTGATCAGGTGCTGACACAGCTGCGCGTCTCGCAAGCACAGTCACAATTGCCCGCCGACGTGAACAACTACGGCGTGACCGTTAAAAAATCGACAACGGCGCCGCTGATGTTGATCGCGTTGTATTCGCCGAAAGGAAGCTACGACGGAGTTTTTCTGGCGAACTACGCCTACATCAATCTGGTCGATCAACTGACGCGGGTTCCTGGAATTGGCAATGTTCAGGTGTTCGGCGCTGGTCAATACGCGATGCGGTTGTGGGTCAAGCCAGACCAGCTTGCGAAACTCGGCATCACCGTGCCCGACATCATCACCGCAGTGCAAAAGCAGAACACGGTAAATCCGGCGGGGCAGGTCGGCGGGGAACCGATTCCGAGCGGACAGAAATTCACCTATACGGTTCGGGCGCAAGGCCGATTGCAAACGCCGGAGGAATTCGGCGAGATCGTGGTGAGGGCGAACGTGGACGGTTCATTCGTTAGGGTGAAAGACATCGCGCGGATCGACCTCGGCGCGCAAACCTACAACTTGAAGGGGCGGCTGAACGGCCAACCGTCGGCAATTGTCGCGTGTTACCAGCTTCCGGGCACCAACGCGGTCAAAGCAGCACAAGGCGTGCGGCAAGTCATGGCGGAAGCCAAGCAACGTTTCCCGGCGGACATGGATTTCGCCGTCTCCCTCGATCAAACGCTTTCCGTCACGGAAGGCATGCGCGAAATTTTGAAGACGTTGTTTGAAGCGCTCGCGCTCGTCGTTTTGGTGGTCTTCATCTTTTTACAAGGCTGGCGCGCAACGCTGATTCCATT
>JBEEHZ010000089.1:0-3723 GCA_041167705.1 Verrucomicrobiota bacterium
CAGGTCGCTATTCTCGCCGCCGATGCCGTTTAAATCGTCACCGAGATGTTTGTTCTCGGTGAAATGCTGGGCGTTGTAGGCCATCGCGCCGTTCTCGTTTCCGAGCGGAAAATCAAAATGCGTGGCCGTTGGGATTGAAGCCAATTCAAGTGGTGATGGAATTCGAAATGCCGGATCGACATATTTCGGCCGCATGAGTTCTGGCCCGAGTTTCCACGCAACCGTGACGACAAACGCTAATGCAAATACGAGCGCACTCAGCCAAATCGCGCGTTTCATTTAACCACGAAGATTACGAAGAACACGAAGCATGAAAGCAAAGATCGAAAATTTTCTTCGTGCACTTCGTGTCCTTCGTGGTTGATCTTCTGACCGAATGAAAGTTCTCGTGACCGGCGGCGCTGGATTCATTGGTTCCCATCTGGTCGAAAAACTACTCACTGACGGACATGGCGTCGCCATCCTCGACGACTTCGACGATTTCTACGATCCGCAAATCAAACGCGCGAACATTGCGGCAGTAGCGAAAAATGTCGCGGTGCACGATATTGATCTTCGCGACGGCGACAAAGTGGCGGCTTTGTTTCAAAAAGAAAAATTCGCTGCCGTTGCGCACTTGGCCGCGCGCGCTGGTGTTCGTCCATCGATTCAACAGCCGCAGCTTTACTACGACACCAATGTCACCGGCACTCTGCATTTGCTCGAAGGAGCACGAACGAGCGGGATCGAACGATTCATCTTCGCCTCGAGCTCGTCAGTTTACGGGGCGGCGAAAAAAGTTCCGTTTTCGGAAGAAGAACATCTCACTCAAACCTTGAGCCCGTACGCGGCCACGAAAATTGGCGGCGAGTTTCTCTGTTCGACCTATTCACATCTCTACGAGATGCGGATCGTCGCGCTTCGCTACTTCACCGTTTACGGCGCGCGACAGCGGCCAGATCTCGCGATCCATCAGTTCACGCGAAAAATTGACGCTGGCCAACCGATCGATCAGTTCGGCGACGGCACGACGCGACGCGATTACACTTACATCGACGATATCATTCAGGGGACGATGGCCGCGCTAAAATACGACGGACCGATGTTCGACGTTTTTAATCTAGGCGAGAGCGAAACAATTCAATTGAAGGATCTGATTGCGGCGGTCGAGAACGCGCTCGGCAAAAAAGCGAAGATCAATCAACTACCGGAACAACCGGGTGACATGCCGTTGACGTGTGCCGACATTTCCAAAGCGCGGAAACTTCTTAATTACAATCCTAAGACGAAGTTCAGTGAGGGTTTGCCGCGCTTTGTTGATTGGTTTCTGAAATCGCGCGGTGCGAAATGAAGATGTCGATCTTGTAGATGTCTGCGCTTCCGTTTGATCAGCGAGCGTGTTTCATCGCCGGCCAGGCGAAATCGGGGACGACGCTGCTGGCCGCGCTGCTTGATAGTCATCCCGAGCTCCTCGTGTTGCCCCAAGAGACCGCTTACTTCCCGAGTGTTCTAACAAAGTACCACGACCGCGGCCGGCGGGCCCAGTTCGATTATTTAACAAAGGAATCTTTTTCGCGCGTGCTATTCGGTGGCGAACCGAAATGGCGGGAGCACGAGTACAAAAATTTTCCGCAGCACAAATTTCTCGAGACATTCGAGCGGCTCGCGTTCGACCCGTCCAATGCCAACCGCGATTTGCTCGCGCTGATGGCCGAATCCTACGCCACGACTCTTGGAATTCCGATCGACCGAATCAAACGTTGGATCGAGAAGACGCCGGCGAACCGAAATCATGTGGACGAAATCTTCGCCCGGTTTCCGCAGGCAAAGTTCCTCGTCACACTGCGCGATCCGCGTGCGATTCTTGCAACGCAAATCGCGTTGGAAAGAACGCGCCAGACGAAGCGCTTCTCGGTTTATTACGTCATCGCGCACTGGCGGGTGGCCGCGAAACTAGCGAGGCGCGTCCGGAGCGGGGACGTTCCCGGATTGTCCGTGCAGTTTGAACAGCTTGTGAGTGCAGTTTCGACTGTGATGAAAAACGTGTGCGATTTTCTCGAAATCCAATTCGATCCCGAAGTCGTATTGATGCCCACCAAGATTGGTCAACCATGGGGCGGGAATTCCGCGGCGCAGATCGCGTTTTCCCAGGTGACCGCAGAACCGGCGTCGCGCTGGGAGCGGGAGTTGTCCGAAGATGAAGTTGGCTGGGTCGAATGGCATTGTCGCGATCTGATGGCCGAGTTTGGATACCAGCCGCGGTTAAGTGCGCGCGCGTTGCGGCATTTCACAAAGCCAATTCGAACGGAGCGGGCACGTGAATATCTAAAGTCGCGCGCCTACTCCATTCGCGACGCCTGGATTGGCCGCTAGGGCCGACTTTTTTGTTCCGCTTGCAATCGCTACGCCAGCGAGCGATAATCGCCTCGTAGATGTCGGGAATCTAACTCGATCCTCCGAGCATCCGTTTTAAGCGAGGCTAAAAGTATGAAGCGAGGTTTCTCATCTTCGCGATTTGATTGGCTGACCGTGGCGGTTTGCATCTCGAGACGATTCTATTTCCGGCATGACGAGGCGGAGTTTCCAACGGCGTCGCAGATTGTTTGCAATTTGTGGACCTCTCGGGGTTCGCGCGCCGCGGACCGTGCATCACTGGGTGCGCTTCGCCCATTAGACAATTGGGTCAATACTGAGGATCATCATGAACTCTTATCAACAGGGGAGACACCAGCGCCCTGGGCGTGGTCGGTCTCGACGAAGGGGCGGTCGCGGGCGTTTTCAAGAACAGCGCTCGTCGACTCCGAAGCAAAAAACATTCTGGCAACGAATCGTCGCATTTTTTGGAAACGGCGGCGACACCCGAAAACCAGCCACACAATCGCGCAACGGTCAGCAGCAGCAACACCAACAGCAGCCGCATCAGCAATCGCGGCCGTCGCGTAAACCTGAAGCAATCGAAGTCACTTCGCCGCGTCTTTACGTTGGCAATTTGTCTTTCGACGCAACCGAAAGCGATCTCTTCGAGCTTTTCAACGGCGTTGGACATGTCCAAAACGCCGAAGTCGTGACCTATCGCCACAACCAGCGCTCGAAAGGGTTTGCGTTCGTGTCGATGCAAACGATCGAGGAAGCCAAGCGCGCGGTGGATGAATTGCACGACAAGGAATTCCTTGGACGCAAGCTCGTGGTCAGCGGCGCGAAATCGAGCGAGCGCGAGCACTCGCACGATTCAGGCGATTCGCACGATTAATCGCAGCCAGTGATTTTAGTCGGGAGACGCAGCGCTGAGTGAAGCGCGCGTCTCCCGATTTTTTTATGCGCGACGTCTTCCTTATTGTCGGACCCACCGCGACCGGCAAATCGGAGATCGCGGCGGACGTGGCGTCGGAGCTCGGCGCCGAAATTGTCAGCGCGGACGCGTTTCAAATTTATCGCGGGCTCGATCTGTTATCGGCAAAACCGGAGCCGGTAACGCTGGCAAAAGTCCCGCATCATCTCATCGGGACGATGTCGATCTTGGACAAGATGAGCGCGGCGAAATTTCGCGAGCGCGCTTTAGCTGCGATCTCGGAAATTCATTCGCGCGGCAAACTCCCGATCGTGGTTGGCGGGAGCGGGCTTTACGTCAAAGCGTTGACGCACGGGTTATCGAGTGCGCCGGCGGCGGATCCCGATCTACGCACGCGGCTAAACGAGTTAAGTCTTCATGATCTGCAAACAAAATTGCAGGATCTCGATCCAGAA
>JBEEHZ010000090.1:0-3259 GCA_041167705.1 Verrucomicrobiota bacterium
TCACGAAATGCTTCACTCCGTCGTCCCGGATCAACTTTTGCGGAGTGGAAGGCGACGCGTGCATACAGACGAATTCAATCGACGCGAGCGGGAATTTCGCGGTTACCATCGGGCGCAGCGGTGGGAAGAACAAAATCTTGCCCGTTTTCTGCGTTAACCCGAAGCCTTTTGGAGTTGAGGCTGGTTAACGTTTCTCGGCCGCCGGCGCCGGCGAACTCGTTTCAGACGGCGAGGGAGTCGTTGCTACGTTCTTCTTGATGAGATACCAGAGGGTTGTCGCGAGCAAGAGGGAGATCAACTTCGCCCGCCAGTTCTTCAGGAGCAGTCTCTTCATAATGTCCGTGCAGTAAAATCTCGCCGATCCGCTGGCGAAATGTCTCCGGCGTGAAATTGCGCTCAATTCGTCGTCGATGGCAAATGGAAATACCGCCCGTCTCCTCCGAAACGACGATCGCGACCGCGTCCGATTCTTCCGTGATCCCAAGCGCGGCGCGATGACGTAAGCCCAGACTGCGATCCAATGTCTCGCGCTGGCTCACCGGAAAAATGCACGCCGCGGCGGCGATCCGGCCGTTGCGAATAATCACTCCGCCATCGTGCAAAGCGGCTTTCGGATGAAAAATGCTCAAGACGAGCTCAACCGAGAAATCGGAATCGAGCGTCACACCGGTTTCTTCATAAACGCGAATCCCAGTATCGCGCTCGATGGCGATCAGCGCGCCGAATTGTTTGTTTGCCAACTGAGTAACGGCTTCGGCGAGATCGTGCACCGTCTCGCGCTTCTCACTCGTGAGCGAAAAGATCGGATGACCACCAAGTTCGGCCAGACCGCGCCGAAGCTCAGGTTGAAAGATCACAACCAAAGCGATCGCAAGGAAGACTGAGAAACTGCGGAGGAGCCAGCCGATCACGACCAGATTCAGCAGTGTCGAGATTAGGGTCAGAGTCAGAAAAACAATCGCCAACCCGGTCAAGACTTTCGCCCCGCGCGTACCGCGAAAGTAAAGATAGCCGTAGTAAATCCCGACACTGAGCAGAATGATTTCGATGATGCTGCGCCAGCTTTTGAACCAGAGCTGGAGAAGTTCCTGCATCATCATGGCAGCACCGCCTCCGCCGCGCGCAGCGCAGCCACGTTTTCCTTCACATCATGGACGCGCAAAATATCGGCGCCTCGAGCGCGCAGAATTGCCGTCAAAGCAATCGTAGGCGCCGCGCGCGCGCTCATTTCGGAAGAGTTCACCAGTTTCCCGAGAAAAGATTTGCGAGAAACGCCGACGGCGAGCGGCCGATCGTGCGCGCGTAGTTGCTCGAGATTTTTGAGCAGGGTCAAATTATGCTCCAGCGTTTTTCCGAAACCAATTCCGGGATCAAACGCGATGGCCATGGGGTCGATTTTAGACTCTAAGGCGCGTGCATATTGTTGTCGAAAAAAATCAGCTACCTCGTCGACAACATCGACATAGCGCGGATCCGCTTGCATCGTTCGCGGATTGCCCTGCATGTGCATAAGCACAATCGCTGCCTTCCGTTTCGCCGCGAGCGATAACATCTTCTCGTCTCCCCGCCCCGCGGTGACGTCATTGATGATGGATGCGCCGGCATCCAGCGCCGCATTCGCAACTTCCGACTTGGAAGTATCGATCGAAAGGCGGATAGCGATTTTGGCGCGCAAACCTTCGATCACCGGGATCACGCGTCCTAATTCTTCTTTCACCGAAACTGGTTCGGCGCCGGGACGGGTCGATTCTCCGCCCACGTCGATGATGTCGGCTCCTTCTGATGCCATCTTTATTCCACTTCCAATTGCCGCGTCAGTTGCGAAGAATTCGCCGGCGTCCGAAAACGAGTCAGGCGTTACATTGAGCACGCCCATGATCATTCCCCTCTTGGAAAGATCGACAACGTTCTTGCCGATTTTCCAAAGTCGCTCGCCCATCGAGAGTCAGACTAACATGATGAGCTGCTTATTCGAAGCGGGCCATGAATGGCTTATTTCTTCGAATAGCGGCCCATCAATTCGCCTTGTGCGATGACGTGGCCACGCATGGCCGCATCCACCTCGCGGCGTTTCGCGCCGGATTTGAGATCGAGCATCCGATCGAGCGCGAAGATCTTAAAGTAATAGCGGTGCGTTCCGGAAGGCGGCTGCGGTCCGTCGTAACCGCTGCCCGGAAAATCATTTGTTCCTTGCGACCCGCCTTTCGGCACGCTCTTCTCCGCGATCTCACTTGTCTTAGGATCGATGTTCCAAACCAACCAATGCGTGAACAAACCGACCGGCGCGTCTGGATCGTCCACGATCAACGCCAGACTCTTTGCCTCAGCCGGGACCCCTTCAATTCGCAATTCCGGATTAACATTCTGATCATTCTTGCTGAATTTTTCCGGAATCGTGCCACCTTCCCGAAACGCAGGGCTGCTGATTTTCATCTTCGCTCCTCCTGCTGCAAACGCAGCAATCGCCGCTGCCGCCATCATACATCCGACAGTAATAATTGTTTTCATACTTCGCCGTTAGATCGACAACCTCCAATATGTTTTCGCCAATATGACCAAAGACGGTCGCACAATTCGAGAAAAGGTAATGGCGCTCCTGCGGGCGCCGGATTACCGGCCACGCGATAGAGACGAGATCGCGCGAGCGCTCGGACTGCAAGGCCGGGACCGCGTTGCCGCGCGAACAACCTTGAGCGACCTCGAACGCGCCGGCGAGATCGTCCGCATTCGCAAGAACCGTTACGTCCTTCCTTCCGAGGCCGATCTCGTGACTGGGAAATTGTCGATCCATCAGGCCGGCTACGGTTTTCTCGTTTCGGAAAAATCGGGCGAAGCGGATATCTTCATCGCCGCCGAAAACACCGGCACTGCCATGAACGGCGACCGGGTCGTCGCGCGGATCAGTCAAGATGTGCCGACTCGACGCGCCAAGGTCCGAGCCGGACAGGCATCTAAAAATCGAAGTGAAGGCCGCGTCATTCGGATTCTCGAGCGCGCGCGAGACACGATCGTCGGAACGTTGCAGCATTCGCGGAACTTCAATTACGACGTGCCGGACGATCCCCGACTCGTGCACAACGTTTACGTTCAAGTTCCGCCGCGCGCAAAGTTGTCAAAAGCGCCGACAGTTGGCGACAAAGTCGTTGTTCGTTTGGAAGCGTGGGAATCGCGCCACGTAAATCCAGAAGGCGACATCATCGAAGTGCTGGGAGCCGCAACCGAGCCCGGGATCGACATGTTGTCGATCATCCGCAAATAC
>JBEEHZ010000091.1:0-2898 GCA_041167705.1 Verrucomicrobiota bacterium
ATTCAAAGCACTCTTGGGTGCGCGTTTGATAATGGCGCGATCGAGAAAACGAAGCGCAACGGAAGGGAGCGCCGATCATGAAGCAATGGGACATGCAGCACATAGGAATCTTCGATATCAATTTCGATACCGGTGAACAATATTGGTCGGCCGAACTGCGGCGCATTCTGCGAGTGCCCGATGGCATGCCGCCTGAGTTCTTAATCTTATTACAGCACGTCCATCCTGATGATCGACGGGCCCTGGTCGCCTTTGCGATGGAGCCTCTGCAGGGAAGGTGCCCGCCACACCGCTCCTTCGAGCATCGTCTGCTCGATCCAGATGGCACTGTGCGTTGGGTCCGCGTGCAAGCGGGGGTAGCTTTTCGTGACGGCAGCAAAAACGACGTCATACGCGTAATCGGACTAGTCACGGAAATCGCTCGACCGAAAACGCCGGCAACACCGGCACAGAATTTCGCGTTCACCGGTAACCACGAAGAAGCGCCGGTGTCTTCAGCCCAGAAACAATTACAACTAACTCCAACCTAAATCACTCAACATGAAACCGACTAGAATCATAATGATCCTTTGGGCGCAACTTGCCGCTGCGCAGCTGGTGTGCGCACAAGATTCGCCGACACCGACGCCCACAGTCGCACCGAACCTGCCGCCTCCAATGTCGAATTCGTTAGGCAATCCGAGCATGAGCGACATGCTCAGCCCGGTGCTTTCTCTCACCGATGCGCAGAAGACGCAACTCCAACCCTACTTCGATGCGATCCGGCCGCAGTTCGACGCCGCTCATCAGCGGGCGCGCCAGGCTGAGGGTGTGTTGCTAAAACAGCTGTCCTCGTCGATCCGACCGTTGCTCACCCCCCAACAACAAACCAAGCTCGATACCTTTGAGGCGATGCGCATTGAAGGACCGCCATCCAATTCCGTTGGGGTCGGCGTGATGTTTGGGAAAGACTTCGGGGACGCAGTGCAGTAACGCGAAAAAGTAGGAATTGGAAATTAAAAAGTAGAAGACGACAGAGGCCCCAGGTCAGCGATCAGAAGTCGCGAACGGAGAATCCGAGGCCTTTACAGTTCATGCATCATAAGCGGCTTATGATGATCGGTACCTAACATCGCGCTCGGAGAGCAGGGAAGAAGATCGCGGCCGACACGGCCGCCTCTACAGCTCATCTTTTTGGCGCGAGGGAAACGCTGCCTTATTTGCGAATGGTTTGCGGCGCGGGGCTGGCCAGGATTTTTTGAAACCGCGGATCGTTTCGAAGCGGGTCCCATTCCCAGCGTGTCCGCAAATCGGAAAGCGAGATGCAATCATCGGCGTAATCGACGGCAAACGGAGTCGTCAGCAAACGTTCCACTTCGGTAATCGCTTTATCCGTTTCGCCGGTCCGGGCAAAAACCAGAGCCTGAAAAGCCTGCATTTGCGCGCCAACGATCACGTCCCCGGAGATTGGCTTGAGTTCGATCCCGCGATGCGCTTCCCGAAGCGCGTCGTCCCTCCTTCCCATAAATGCGTAAAGCAACCCGAGCTGGCCGTGACGGATCGGGTCTTGCGGACTTTCGGCCATAGTCTTTTCAAACGCCGGTCGTGCTGTTTCAAAATTTTTCTGCGCACTCACATTGTTCCCACGGACCAGATCGATGCAGCCTCGCAAATAACTTTTTGGAAGCGGCACGCCCGTTGGGGAACCGATTGTTTCCAGGCGGCAAGCGGCCACCGCTTTTTCGGCTGCGGCTGGATCACGGTCCATCAGGCTCACATCCCACCGGGCGAAGGTAACAATTCCGTCCGGATCAAAATTGGCTGGGATGCTGTCCAGCGCCGCCTTGATCGGCGCGGTGGTTCCTTTCCAGATAAATTCGATGTAGCCGCGCTGGACCTTGACGTTGACTGAATCGGGCGCAAGCGCGAGCACGCGATCGAGACCGTGTAGCGCATTCTGCCAATCGCGCAATCCAAAATACGTCTGTGAGGCGTCGTAGGCCGTGATCTGATTGCGTGGATCAATCGCTAACGCATGTTCGTAAGCAGCGAGCGCTTCCTCCAAATGTCCTTGCCGTCGCTTAATCGCGGCGATGTAAAGGCCGACGTCGCCATCATTTGGAAGAGCCTTCGCCGCCACATCGAATTCACGCAGCGCTCCTTCGTAGTCTGCTTCCTCATAATACAAACACAAACCAAGCGCGGCATGGCCTTCGCCCAAATTTGGCTGTAAACGCAGCGATTCGATGGCTTCGCCGCGCGCCTTCTGGCGGTGAGCTTCGGTCGGCTCATACCAGTGGTAAATCTGGCTGATGGCAGACGAGAGTCGCGCATGGGCGAGGGCAAAGTTGGGATCAATGGCAACGGCTTGCTCGAAAAAATTCGCCGCCGTCTGGAGATCCTGGAGAAAGTTATCCGGACGCGTTTCGTACTCGCGACCCCGCAGATAAAGCACGTAGGCATCGGCGTTCTCGGTTGGTTTAGTCTCAACCGTCGCTTTCTCCTGTGGGGAAAGCGTCGCGCTCAGAGAATCGGCAATCTTTTTCGCCACTTCGCCTTCGACGCTGAAAACATCGGTCAATTGGCGATCGTAACTTTGTGCCCAAAGATGTGAGTCCGTTTCCGCCTGGATCAATTGGACATTGATATGAACGCGCTCGCCTGATTTTTGCACGCTGCCCTCGATCACATTGGCTACGCGCAGGTCGCGCGCGATCTCCGCCAGATTTTCCGGCGCGCTCTGGTAACGCGCCGTGGAAGTGCGGGAGATGACGCGAAGTCCGCTGATTTTGGAGAGCGTGGTGATGATCTCGTCTTGAATGCCCTGGGCGAAGAAAGCGTTCTCCTTGTCCGAACTGAGATTCTGGAAAGGCAGAACGGCAATCGATTTACTCTCCGCGCCGACGTTTACGTTGGGAG
>JBEEHZ010000092.1:0-6244 GCA_041167705.1 Verrucomicrobiota bacterium
TTCGTCCATCGATTCGCTCTCGCGACCGATGTAAGGCGGGAGCGGCATCGATCCGCCCGCATAAAGATCGACATCCTCGTCCAGCGCGACGATCCGTTCGCCGTCCGGCAAAATCTCTTCAACGCGCAAGGTTACGTTGTCGATCTTCGTCGTTGCACCGAGTCGCATCTTTCGACCCGGCCTGATCAAACATTTCCAGCGCGCCGACCCGACCTTTTCCAAGAACAAGAATTCGACGGCGTGATCATCCGAAAATCTGCGCGCGGCGAGAACGCGAGTGTTATTCAAGATCAGCAAGTCGCCCGGCTGCAAAAACGTTTGCAGGTCGCGAAACTGTCGGTGTTCGATTGTTTGGGAGTCGCGATGCAGGACCATCATGCGCGACTCATCCCGCCGCGGCAGCGGATGCTTGGCAATCAGCGCCTCAGGCAACCGATAATCGTAGTCGCTCAGCTTCGAACTCATCGTCGCATCATCAAATCATTTGCCGATCCGCGCAAAACTTCACATTATCCGATTGATGCAATTTCCGCAGGCGCTCGAAACGGTCCTTCAAACCCTCGAGCGCATGCGCGACGAGACTGGATGTCGTCCGTGCGCATCGCGAACTGTTCTGGCTGCACTGAAACAAATTCCGTCGCCGCGTAAGATCGTCCCACCTTCGCCGAGCCTACGGCGGGCAGGGATCGACGACGCGAAGGACGTTAAGAAAACCGAAAAGCTCGCGGCGGTGCAAGAGCGCGTCCGTCCTTGCACCAAATGTCCCAACCTCGCGACCTCGCGGACGCAAACAGTTTTTGGAGTCGGTAATCCCGATGCCGATATCATGTTCGTCGGCGAAGCACCCGGCGCGGATGAAGACGCGCAAGGCGAACCGTTCGTCGGTCGCGCCGGCCAATTGCTCACCAAGATCATCAAGGCAATGGGTTTTCCGCGGGAAGAGGTTTACATTGCCAATGTTCTCAAATGCCGGCCCGACGTGCCGGCCGGTTCGTTCGGAAATCGACCTCCGTCGCCGCGGGAGATGCAAACCTGCCGGCCGTATTTGATGGAGCAGATCGACATCATTAAACCGAAAGTGATTGTCGCTCTCGGCGCCGTGGCCGTTGAAGGCCTGCTGGGGACACGTGCGCCGATGCGCGACCTGCGCGGGCGCTGGGATTCGTTCAACGGCACGCAGTTGATGATCACTTATCATCCGGCGTATCTCTTGCGAAACCAGTCACCGTCGGAAAAACGCAAGGTTTGGGAAGACATGATGCTCGTGCTGGAGCGGCTCGAGAAACCGATCAGCGAGAAACAGCGAAACTATTTTCTGTAGGCGCGCGCAGTCACCGTGATAACTCGCGATAGAGCGACTCGATGCGCGATCGCGATCCGAGTCCGAAAATTAATGAGGCAACAATCGCGCGCACTTTGCGTCGCGGGACTTTGATATGTCGGCGCAATGCAGTCGCGCCGGCATCGCGTAAAAGCGCAAGCGTGCGCGTCCCGATGAGCGCCGGGAGCACTGTTGCAGTCCGAACGCGGCGGTTTCGAATCGCGCGGGCGTATTGTAATCCGGTCTCGATCCCCCGCTCCGCTTTCTCGCGCCATTTGCGGTAGATTGGCTGAAATCGTTCCGGTTCGCGCAAGATTTGCGACGGCTCCATCGCCGCCACGGCCAGGTCTTCGTTCGGAAAATAACAGCGGCCCGCGCGAAGATCAGCGCCGGCATCGCGCAGAATGTTAATTAATTGCAGGCCCATGCCGTAGCGCTTCGCCATCCCGTGCATCTCCTCTTCGCTTCGCGCAGTAAACTTCGTCAGGTTGCGAAAACAAAGCCGGGTCCAAAATTCTCCAACACTGCCGGCGACGAGATAGGTGTATTCGTCGAGCTCGGCTGACGTCTCCAAAGCGACGATTTGCTTTGGATTTCGGAAACGCTCGAGATCGAGAATTTGTCCGCGATTAATTTGTTCAAGCACCGCCCGGACTTCTTCGCGGTCGAGCACATCGCTTTGTTCGAGCCAATCCAAACATGGCTGAAGCGATTCGATCAACGCGCGCTCGGCTTTGTTTTCCTGCAATGGCGCGAGCGTCGCGCTAAGATCGACAATCGCATCGCCCAATGCCTCGCCCTGGATTCCGCGCGCGAGGAGCCGCAATTTTTCGGTCCGCAAATCGATCGGCACCTCGGTCGTATCGGCGATCGTGTCTGATGCGCGCGCGAGCAAGTAGCCGAGCGAAACGGGATCGCGCAATTTTTTTGGCAAGAGCCGGATCGAGAGATAAAACGAGCGTGAGACCGAGGCCAAGATCGATCCACGCAAAGCCGAAACTGGAATGTTGGATCCTGTTTGCTGGCCTAACGAATCGTCAGCGGCCGACATTTCTCACCTCGATCCGACTCATGTCTGAGTTTCCGAGGCCCACCGTGGTAGCCGTTTGCACGTAACTCGCCAATCGACCGATGGGCGGAACATTCGATTTCGAGCGCCATTCCTCGAGGCGCTTGAGGGCAACCGTATCCAGCGCCACCGGATCCTTGCTCGCGTAAAGAGTTGCGTGATGCAAAGCAAAGTTCGGCTGTGATTGCGGACCGCCGGCGTATTGCGCGGCGAGACCGTCCATCAAGTTGAATACGACCTTCTGCGAAATGACGGGATTACTATAAATGATGGCGACGCTTTCCGCGCCGAAACCGGTGCCCTGCGCGAATCGTCGCCAATTGTCGACGTTAGGGATGGTCACGTTGTAGAGGCAACCGGCGATGCCGTTGGTCGTGCTGTTGCTCATAACCGGGACGTTAATGATTTTTGTCACATCATTTGCGACGATGCGCGAGAAATGGCTGACGTCGCTCGTGTTTTCCGTGTCCGATAAGGGCACGCTTCTTCCGCCGTCGCTGATGTAGTTGACGTCACCCCAGACCAGTTTTCCGAGTAACGGCGCAGTGAAAGTCGCTTTCAGATCGTAGCCGTTTCGAGGTGCGATGGCCTTCAATTCAAAGCCATCCCCCTTTTTGTATCCCGCCTCTTTTGTTCCCTCGAGGGAACGATCCCATACCACGATGCTGCTGCGAGGATGTCCGGCCGCGACCAAACCATCGACGATCGCGGTGACAACGTCGTGATGAGTGGTAAACAATTCCCCGCCTGCGGCCGAAATCTTAATTCCGATTTTATCGTTAGGCGCAATTAGCGATCCCCACGCCTTAGCGAGGTCCGGTTGAGCCGTTGTCGCTAATATTAGCCGGTCGACCATGGCACGGACTACCCGCGGATTGGTTTGGTAACCTGCAATCGCGTTGACGTCGTGAGCGGTGTACACAATCGACTTGTCCGGCAAAGGCGACGGACCCTGGGCCAACGCGCTGGCGATGGCGCAGAGGAAAACCAGGGTTACATTTCGGAAGCTTGTCATGTCGAGCGGCAACGTGACGTTGCATCCAGTTGATAGCGCCGAAGGCGCCACAATGCGAGCTTGCCCTGAGCGAGCGCAGCGAGTCGAATGGGAGACATCTCTTACTATTTCTGTTGCTGGAGCGCAGTCGGAAACATTTAGAGATTCCTCGGTCCGAGCCGGACTGGCATTTTCGCTCGGAATGACAACAAAGACTAAACGAATCTGTGAGTAGTCCCTTGCATTACATTTCCACCAGCCGTTCAGACACGATCCGCCACATCTACGTTCACATTCCCTTCTGCGCGCGGATTTGCCCGTACTGCGCATTTTACAAAGAGCTGCTGGATCGTTCCCAAACGGAGCGATTTTGTGAAGCGCTTCTGAACGAGCTCCGTCAACAGGCGCTCGCCACGGCGAGTCCGTCCAGTGGCGGACAGGATCGACGTCTCCTTCCATCGACAATTTTTTTCGGCGGCGGCACGCCAACGGCCCTGACCACGGCGCAATTGGAATTTTTGCTCGGCGGTTTCCGGGACGCGCTCGACCTATCGGAACTGATCGAGTGGACGACGGAAGCAAATCCGGGAAGCGTGTCGCAGAGTAAAGCAGCGGTGTTGCGACGTCTCGGAATTGATCGAATCAGCCTCGGCATTCAATCATGGGACGACGGTTTGCTGAAACTGCTCGGGCGCGAGCACAATGCAAAACAAGGCGAGGAGTCGTTCCAGATTTTGCGCGACGCTGGATTTTCAAACATCAACGTCGATCTGATGTTTGGGTTGCCGGGACAAACGATTCAGCAATGGCGAAGCACGTTGGAGCAAACCGTCTCGCTCATGCCCGAACACATTTCGACTTATTGCCTGACTTACGAAGAAGACACGGATTTTTTTCTGCGGCACGCCCGCGGCGAGTTCAGACAGGATGCCGATGCCGACGCAGAGTTCTTCGAAATGACGATGTCGATCCTGGAAGCGGCCGGCTACGAGCATTACGAAATCTCGAATTACGCGCGTCCAGGTTTTCGCTCAGCGCACAACCGCGGGTATTGGTCGGGCTCGGATTACCTGGGTATCGGCCCGAGCGCTTTTTCGACGGTCGGAAGGAACCGTTGGCAAAATGTTTCAGACTTTCGCCGCTACGCAGACGCTGTTCTTTCCGGCGAATCAACGATTAGCTCGATCGAGCATTTAACGAGCGAAATGAAACGCGCCGAAAGAATCGCGCTTGGATTGCGAACAATCGACGGGACTCCATCAAAATTACTGGAGCCGTTTCCAAACGAGACGCGCGAATTTGTCCGGCTAGGTTTGCTCCAGGAAGCGCGCGGCAGTTTCCTGTTAACGCGCGCGGGAAAGGCGCTCGCCGATTCCGTGGCTGAGGCGTTCGTTTGATTTATTCGACCGCGCCGTATCGCCGCTGACGTCGCCCGTATTCTTCCACCGCGGCAAACAAATCCTTTTTCGTGAAATCGGGCCACATTTTCTGAGTCACGTACATTTCGGTATAAGAAAGCTGCCAAAGCAAAAAATTCGACAAACGCATCTCGCCTGAAGTGCGGATGAGCAGATCGGGATCCGGATAATATCGGGTGTAAAGATGCTTGCTGAACATCTCGACATCGATCATTCCCTTGTCGATGTGGCCGAGCTCGATGGCCCGGAGCAAACTCTTGATGCCGTCGATAATCTCAACCCGTCCGCCGTAGCTCAGCGCCAGAACCAAGGTGACGCCGGTGTTATTGGCCGTCGCTTCAATCGACTTGTGCAATTGCTGTTGGCAAACGTCGGGTAGATCGGTCAGCCGTCCAATCGCTTGCAGGCGAACATTTTTCTCGATCAGCTCCGGTGTTTTCTCCTTGAGAAATTTTTCGAGCAGTTTCATCAGCGCGAAAACCTCGCTTTTCGGGCGCTGCCAGTTCTCCGCCGAGAAAGCATAGAGAGTCAGGTAATCGACCTTCAGCTCGGCGCAGCCCTCCACACATTCGCGCGCGGCCCGCGATCCTTCCTCGTGGCCTCTGATCCGGGGCAAACCTTGCGCTTTGGCCCACCGGCCATTTCCATCCATGATGATCGCGATGTGCCGCGGGACCGATTTAGCGCCTGGAGGCATCGCTAAAGAAAGATCGTCTGGGCACGCCGGGGGCCGACGCTGACGATGGAAATTTTCGCGCCGGTGAGCTGCCCAAGTCGTTTCACGTAATTTCTTGCGGACAAAGGAAGTTGTGAAAGTTTTTTCGCGGAAGTCGTGGATTGCTTCCAGCCACGCATCTCTTCGTAAATCGGCTCACAATTCTCCAGCTGCATCGCGTCACAAGGCGGCACTTCGAGCTGTTTTCCGTTCAAGCGGTATCCGACGCAAATCCGGATCGGATCGACATCGTCCAGTCCGTCTAAATTCGTGACTGCCAGTTCATCGATGCCGTTGATCATCGAAGCATATCGGGTCGCCACGGCATCAAACCATCCGCAGCGTCGCGCACGCCCGGTAGTCGCGCCGAATTCACGGCCCAGCGAATGAAGCATGTTCGCGAGATCTTGATCCTCAGTCGGCAACGGCCCCTCGCCCACACGCGTCGTGTAAGCCTTCATCACGCCGACCACCCGATCCATCCGATGCGGCGGCACACCGGTCCCCGTGCAGGCGCCGCCCGCGGTGGTATTGGATGATGTCACATACGGATACGTGCCGTGGTCGATGTCGAGAAATGTGCCTTGCGCGCCCTCGAACAAAATTCCTTTTCCCCCCTGAAGGGCGCGATGCAGATAAACGACCGTATTCGTGACGAACGGCCGCAATTTTTCGCCAGCGGCCAGATAAGTCTCGTGGACTTCGCGGTAATTGATCGGCTTCGCGC